>JAZNOE010000048.1:0-22276 GCA_045580625.1 Acutalibacteraceae bacterium
GGTGTAATTTATAATACATCTATGGTACAAAACATTGAGGAAAGCTGGAGCGTTTTTTGGGATGAAAAGTACAAAAATCAGACGCTAATGTTCAGCAATCCAAGAGATGCCTTTATGACGGCGCAATTTTACGGCGGAATGAGTGTAAACAGTGAAAACAAGGCGGACTGGGATAAAGCGGTTGAACTGTTAAAAGACCAAAAACAGTATTTGCAATCGTACGTTATGGATGAAGTTTACGGTAAAATGGAAACGGGCGAAGCCGCCATTGCGCCATATTATGCAGGCGACTATTTAACAATGGTTGAAACTAATCCCGACCTTAAGTTCTTCTATCCAAAAGAAGGCACGAACATTTTTATTGATTCGGTTTGTATTCCGAAAAACGCTAAAAACATAGAAGCGGCAATGCTTTACATTAACTTTTTGTTAGAACCCGAAATTGCCACCGCAAACGCCGAATATATCGGCTATGCATCCCCCAATACTGCGGTAATAAATAACGCGGATTATTACTATTACCAAAACGAAATTTTGTACCCAAAAGATGAAGATATGCCAAAGGTTCAATATTATCACGATATTGATGATAAAATCAGAATTTATTACGAAACCCTTTGGGTACAGGTGAAACTTTATTAACATTAAAACGGACTTGGAAATTTCCAAGTCCGTTTTTCATTCATTATAAAAACAATCTTTTTCCCATTTTTGTGGGTTACCGTCAATATAGTTCCAAATTGAAAGATAGTCAGCTTCACTGCGAATAATGTGGTCGTGAAAAGAGCGTTGCCAGATTTTATCGTTATACCCATTTTTGTGTATATCACGTGAAGCGTTCATTTTCAAATATCCCATCGCTTTTGCAATTAAAGAACGCTTACGTAGGGGCGATTCACGAATCGCCCGTTCCTCTATTACAACAACCAAATGAATATGATTTGGCATAATAACATATTTATCAATTTTTAATTCAAACCGACTATCTAATTTACGTATATAATCATCAACGATTATTCCATTAGAATTTAAATTCATTTCGGGCGATTCGTGAATCGCCCCTACGATATTACCAAACAAATTTTTGCGGTTATGTGCACAAATTGTTATAAAATATGCGCCTTCAGAATTATAATCATAATTCTTTAACCGTATGGGTTTTTTTTTGGCAAATCATTCATCTTCATTTACACAAAAACCGTAATAATTATCGTTCACAATCGCAATTGTACCTTTTTGATTTTCATCAAACGAATGGTATTCGCTTTCTTCTACTTTATAACGCAAAATCTTTTTATCTTCGGTTTCGAAAGCAAAATAAAATTCTTGCTTTGTTTGAGGATATTTGATACCGTAGGTTTTTAAAAAACATTCTTTTTTAATAAGCATAACTTTAATTTCGGTAAGCGGCGGTTCTTCATAAGCTTCATTTACTTCTTCGATTTTGCCCTTAAAACCATTTAGCTTAAAAACACTTTTAACACATTGAAGCAAAGCCCAACCTGCGCCCAAAATCAATCCAAGTATTAATGCATAAACTAAAATTGTATCAATCACACGGTCGTTAACAAGTTCAATTTGTAAATTCATCATTTACCCAATTCCTTCGTACGTTTAAATGATGCCGCTACGGTATCGTTAACAATATTATCAAATCCGGAATTTAATAAAACTTCAACACCTTCTATTGTAGAGCCTTTGGGACTACATACACGTTGGCGTAAGGTTTCGGGGCTTTCGCCGCTTGTAAGCAAAAGCTCCGCCGCGCCCTTCAAGGTTTGTGCCGCATATAAAATAGCCTTATCTTCCGATAATCCAACCTTTTCGCCCGCCTTCGCCAAAGCATTAGCGAAGGTGTAAACAAATGCGGGGCCGCAACCCGAAATAACCGAGCCTGCATCTATTAAATCTTCATTTATTTTATCAATTTTACCCGAATATTTAAGTGCGTTTTCAAATTCTTTTATTTCATCATCAGTAATTACAGGACAGGTTGCATACAAAAGCATACCCTCATTTACCGCAACGGGTGTGTTGGGCATTATGCGAATGGTGGGTAGCTTTGCATCTAAAATCTCATTATATTTTGCAATTTTAAGCCCAGCCGCCATTGTAACTAAAATAAAACGGTCTTCCCTTACCTTTAAAAGAGGGGCAAGGGGTGATAAAACTTCCGCCATAACCTGCGGCTTAACGCCCAAAAAAATATATTTCGCATTTTTAACGATTTCTTCATTATTGCTGACAGTTGCACCGATTTTTTGTGCTAGTAAATTTGCTTTATCAAAATCGGGGTCGGACAATAAAATTTCATTACCCCCTACCGATTTTGCAACGGCGGTAGCAAGCGCGCCGCCCATATTTCCGCAACCGATAAAGCCAAACATTTTGGTTGACATAATGTTATCTCACCTGACCGTTTCCTTTAATGATATATTTATAAGTATTAAGTTCATTAAGTCCCATTGGACCTCTGGCGTGAATTTTTTGGGTAGAAATGCCCATTTCACAGCCAAGACCAAACTCGCCCCCATCGGTAAAACGGGTTGAAGCATTAACGTAAACAGCAGCCGAATCAACACAAGCGGTGAATATCTCGGCCGCATTGTCGTCACTTGTAATAATGCTTTCGCTGTGGTGGGTGGAATGTGCGGCAATGTGGTTTACCGCTTCCGTCACACCATCGACAATTTTTATTGCCATTTTATAATCTAAAAACTCGGTATCAAAATCGTTTTCGCCTGCGGGTATAACGTCTATTATACCGCAAGTATCCTTACAACCTACAAGCTCTACCCTGCCCTTAAACATTTCGTAAAGACGGGGTAAAAATTCACTTGCTATTACTTTATCAACAAGCAAAACCTCCGCCGCATTACAAACCGACGGACGGCTTGTTTTAGCGTTATCAATAATTCTAAGCGCCATATTAATATCAGCAGTTTTTTCAACAAAAATATGACAAATGCCCGTGCCCGTTTCAATACAGGGCACCTTTGCGTTTTCAACACAAGCTTGAATTAAACCCTTGCCACCACGAGGTATAAGCACATCAACCAAACCACGCGCAGTCATAAGCTCGGTTGCGCTTTGGCGGGTTGTGTCTTCAACCAGGTTTACATAATCACCATTTATACCACATTCTTCAAGGCCCTTTTTAAGGGCGGTTACAATAGCTTTTGCCGAATTAAAGGCTTCCTTACCGCCGCGAAGCACACAAACGTTACCGCTTTTAAAAGCTAATGCGGCGGCATCGCTTGTAACATTGGGGCGGCTTTCGTAAATAATTGCAACAACACCAATGGGCACAGCCACCTTATTAACAACTAAACCGTTGTCTAAAGTGTGACTGCTTAAAACCTTGCCAACGTTATCGGGCAGGTCGCGTACGTCTTCAATTCCCTTTGCCATGGCTTTAATACGGTCGCTATTCAGCATCAAGCGGTCAAGCATTGTGTCACTTATATTGCCCTTTGCATTTTGCATATCAACGTTATTTGCCGCAAGAATTTCATCAGTTGCCAAAACCAACGCCTTTGCCATTGCGGTAAGGGCGTTATTTTTAATATCTGTAGGTAAAGCGGCGCCAAGTGACACCGCTTTTGCTTTTTTGAGTATTTCTAAAGTAGTCATTACCTTTCACCTATAAAACGTGTGCCAACGTTTTTACCGTCGACAATATCGTAAAGATATGCAGGGGTGTCGCCATTTGCGATAACCATATCAATGCCCTGCTTTGTGACAATTTTAGCCGCCTTAATTTTTGTTGCCATACCGCCTGTACCGAGACTGCTTCCAACACCGCCAATCATGGCTTCAATGCTTTCATCAATCTTTTCAACCTTATGTAAAAGCACCGCGTCACTGTTCTGGTGCGGGTCAGCGGTGTAAAGACCGTCGATATCAGACAAGATAATAAGCAAATCAGCCTTAATGGCGGTTGCCACAATAGCACCCAAGGTGTCGTTATCACCGATTTCAATTTCAGCGATTGAAATTGAGTCGTTTTCGTTAATAATCGGTATTACCGAAAGCTCAAGTAAACGACACATTGTGTTTTCAAAATTCTTGCGGCGGATGTCGTCACCAACGTCTTCGCCCGTTAAAAGAATTTGCGCAACGGTGTGGTTATATTCAGAAAACAAACGGTCATAAGTGTACATAAGCTCACATTGACCGACAGCGGCCGCCGCTTGCTTTGTGGGAATATCTTTAGGCTTTTCAGTAAGCGAAAGCTTGCCAACCCCCATACCGATAGCGCCCGAAGACACTAAAATTACTTCATTTCCCGCATTTTTAAGGTCACTCATAACCTTGCACAGCTCTTCTACCCTGCGAATGTTTAAGTGACCTGTTTTATGAGCCAAGGTTGAAGTGCCAATTTTTACAACAATACGCATTTTAAAAATCCCCTAATTAAAGAGTTGCGGCCATAACCGCTTTGATGGTGTGCATACGGTTTTCGGCTTCATCAAACACAATGGACTGACTGCTTTCGAAAACCTCGTCAGTAACTTCCATTTCGCTTATGCCGAATTTTTCACCGATTTGCTTACCAAGTGTTGTTTTAAGGTCGTGGAATGATGGTAAGCAATGCATAAACACTGCCTGCTGACCTGCATTTTCCATAACCTTTTTATTTACCTGATAGGGTGATAAATCCTTAATTCTTTCTGCCCATACTTCGTCAGGCTCGCCCATTGATACCCAAACGTCAGTTGCAATAACGTCAGCATTTTTAGTTGCCTTCATTGGGTCGGTTTCAAAGGTGATAACTGCGCCCGTTTCCTTGGCAATTGCCTGACATTTTTCAATTAAATCGCTTTCGGGAAAATACTTTTCGGGTGCGCAAACAGTAAAGTTCATACCCATCTTGGCGGCACCCACCATATATGAATTACCCATATTATAACGGGCGTCCCCAATATAAACAAAGTTAATGCCCTTGAGGCGACCAAACTTTTCTTTAATGGTTAAAAAGTCGGCAAGAATTTGTGTGGGGTGAAATTCATTAGTAAGACCGTTCCAAACAGGCACACCTGCATATTTAGCCAACTCTTCCACAATTTCTTGACCATAACCGCGATATTCAATACCGTCATACATACGGCCAAGCACGCGTGCTGTATCGGCAATGCTTTCTTTCTTGCCTATTTGTGAGCCCTGCGGGTCAAGATATGTAACTCCCATACCCAAATCATAAGCCGCAACCTCAAAGCTACAGCGTGTGCGGGTACTGGTTTTTTCAAAAATCAAGGCAATATTCTTGCCTTCACAAAGTCTGTGCGGAATTCCCGCCTTTTTCTTATATTTAAGTTCACTCGCCAAATCTATAAGACATTCAATTTCAACGGGTGAAAAATCAAGCAGCTTTAAAAAGCTTTTACCCTTAAAGTCCATCAGACTTCACAGCCTTTCTTAATAATTTCAACGGCCTTTTTAAGCTTATCCCAACCAATATTCAAAGCAGGCAAAAGCCTAACCTTGTTTTTTGCCTTTATAGGCAAAACGCCGTTTTCTATACAATATTTAATAACGTCAGATGCATCCTTTTCGGTTTCAATACCGATCATAAGACCCATACCGCTAACACTTTTAACACCGCTTGCATTCTGAAGGGCATTAAAAATATATTCGGATTTTGCCTTAACATCACTTAAAAGCTCATCATCAATGCGGTTTATAACACTTATTGCACCGGCGCAAGCCGCGGGATTGCCGCCAAAGGTAGAGCCGTGTGTACCCGGAGTAAGCACATTTTTAACCTTTTCGCCAAGCATTGTTGCCCCCAAAGGCAGACCGTTGCCAAGACCCTTTGCGGTTGACACAATATCGGGTAAAACACCGTAATTCATAAAAGCATATAAACTGCCTGTGCGACCGTTGCCCGTTTGCACTTCATCGACAATGGTTAAAATGTCTTGTTTTTCAGCTATTTCAAAAATTGCCTTTACAAAGTCGGGCTCTAAGGGTAAAACACCGCCCTCGCCCTGAACACATTCGAACATAATTGCCGCAACCTTGTTTTCTTTAACCTTAGCTTCAAGGTCAGCTATATTATTAGCTTCGGCATAAACAAAGCCATCTGTTAACGGCAAAAAATCGTTGTGGAAAACATCCTGACCAGTAGCCGCAAGAGTTGTAATTGTTCTGCCGTGAAAGCTGTTTTTTAGGGTGATTATTGTGTTATAATCACTGCCCTTTTTATCACAAGCATATTTTCTTGCAACCTTTATTGCACATTCGTTAGCTTCCGCCCCCGAATTCCCAAAAAATACCTTTTTAAGACCTGTTCTCTCACATAAAATTTCGGCCAAATCAGCGCAAGGCTTTGTGTAATAAAGGTTTGATGCATGCTGAAGAGTGTTAAGCTGATTTGTTACAGCCTTTACCCACTCGTTATCGGCTAAACCAAATGTATTAACTGCAATGCCTGTCGCCATATCGATATAGCTTTTGCCGCTATCGTCATACACTATTGAACCCTTGCCCGACACTAAATTAAGCGGAAAACGTGCATAAGTAGAAGCAACAAAGCTGTTGTCTTTTTCAAAAACGTTCATATCAGTCACCAATCACCATTGTGCCCGCACCTTCATCGGTCAGCATTTCAATAAGCAATGAATGAGGCACGCGACCGTCCATTATAAATACCTTTTTAACACCGCGTTTAATAGCTTCAAGACAGCATTCAACCTTGGGTATCATACCGCCCGAAATTGTGCCATCCTCGAAAAGCTTTGCGGCTTCGGAAACGGTGATTTTTGGAATTAAAGTGTCGGGGTTGTCCTTATCCTTTAAAACACCCGAAATATCTGTCATAGAAATTAAACATTCAGCTTCCAGAGCGCCTGCAATATAAGCGGCGGCGGTGTCAGCATTGATATTGTAAACGTTACCTTCGTTATCGCGTGCAACGGTAGAAACAACAGGTATGTAATGGTGACGGATAAGGTCGGTTATGGGCTCAACGTTAACTTCGGTTATAGTACCAACGTAGCCTAAACGCTCATCTTTGGGTTCGGCAGTTATCATTTTACCGTCGATACCCGAAATACCCATTGCCTTGCCGCCCTTAATTTCCAAAAGGTTTACAAGACTTTTGTTAATTTTACCCGCAAGCACCATTTGAACGACCTCGGCAGTTTCCTTATCGGTAACGCGAAGACCGTCAACAAAAACGGTTTCTTTACCTATTTTTGCCAGGGTTTCGGTAATTTCGGGACCACCGCCGTGAACCAATACAATTCGAACCCCTACAAGGCGCAGAAGAATGATATCCTCCATAACCTGCTGCTTTAATTCTTCATTGATCATTGCGTTGCCACCGTATTTAATTACGATGGTTTTTTTGTTGTATTTCTGAATGTACGGCAATGCCTGAGTAAGTATTTCAGCACGCTGTGCATTGGTAATATTTAAAGACATTTTATTCCCTCCGAATAAAGACTGACAGGCGAGCAGTAATTTGCTCGCCCAAAATATTAAGTACGGTAATCACCGTTTATTCTAACGTAATCGTAAGTAAGGTCACAACCCCAAGCGGTAGATGAAGCATCACCGCAGTTTAAGTTGACGATAATCTCAATTTCGCTTTCCAAAAGAATTTCCTTTGCTTTTTCTTCTGAAAAATCAACACCCGAGCCATTTTTGCAAACAAGGATTTCACCCTTTTGAGACTTGAAATAAACGTCAATTTTATTTACGTCAACCTTTGCGCCCGAATAACCGATAGCACAAAGCACCCTGCCCCAGTTGGCATCGGCGCCAAACATTGCCGCCTTTGTAAGGGATGAGCACACAACCGACTTTGCAACGGTTTTTGCGGTTTCAAGGCCAGCCGCGCCCGACACCTTACATTCAAGTAATTTAGTTGCGCCTTCACCGTCGGCCGCAATTTTACGACACAAATCAACACAAATGGTGTTAAGCGCCTTCATAAATATGTCAAATTCCGCACCGTCAGCAGTAATTTCTTCATTTTCGGCCATACCGTTTGCCAAAACCACAACCATATCATTAGTTGAGGTATCTCCATCGACTGATACCATATTAAAGGTTGTCTGAATGTCAGTAGACAAGGCCTTCTGAAGCATTTCGGGCGAAATTGCGCAGTCGGTGGTAATAAACACAAGCATTGTCGCCATATTGGGGTGTATCATACCCGAACCCTTGGCAATGCCGCCGATTTTACAAGCCTTACCGCCGATTTCAAATTGCACCGCAATTTCCTTCATTTTGGTGTCGGTGGTCATAATACCCTCAGCCGCAAGGTCGCTGTTTAAGCCCAAGCCTTCCACCAATTCGGGAATACCGTTTTGTATAGGTGTAATATCAAGCGGTTGACCGATAACACCGGTAGATGCAACAACTATATCATTAGCACCTATTCCCATTTCGCTTTGTAATAAAAAACACATACGCTCGGCAATTTCAACACCGTTTGCATTGCAGGTATTGGCATTACCGCTGTTACAGATAATTGCCTGCGCCGTGCCGTTTTCAAGATGCTTTTTTGTAACTAAAAGCGGTGCACCTTTTACAAGGTTAGTTGTATAAACTGCGGCCGCATTTGCCTTTACATCACTTACAATAAGACTTAAGTCCCTTTTTGATTTGTTTTTTCTAATACCGCAATGAATACCGTTTGCGGTAAAGCCCTTTGCGGCACATACGCCGCCGTTTATAATTTTCATAAAAAAGCTCCTATATATCTAAACCTTCGGTCATTTCTGTACCGAGAACAAGATTCATACATTGTATTGCCGCACCCGAAGCGCCCTTACCTAAATTGTCATAGCGTGCAATAAGCAAAATTCGGTCATCGTTGCCCGAAACCGATATTTCCATACCGTCGTTAAAGGAAAGCTTATTTGCCGAAACAAAGCCGTTTTCTGCAAAATCTTCAACATATTTAACGATAGGACCCTGATATTTTTCTTTATATATTTTTTTAATATCTTCAGCAGTGCCGTTAATATCGCCTTTAAAAAGCGGAATTGTAACCTCCATACCACTGTAAAAATCAGCAACGATAGGCAAAAATGCGGGGGCATTCTGTATACCGCAGATTTTGGTCATTTCGGGAAGATGCTTATGCTTTTGTGATATACCGTACATACGGGGAGCATCTAGAAGCTTATCCCTTTCTTCTGACTGATAATCAGCTATCATATTTTTACCGCCGCCGCTATAGCCTGTTAAGGAAGTACAGCAAAGGTTGATGTCTTTTTTAACAATCCCCTTTTCAACAAGCGGATAAATAAGTGAAATAAAACCGCTTGCGTGACAACCCGGTACGGCAATTCGCTTTGAAGCTTTTACCTTTTCAAAAAATTCTGCCGAAAGCTCGGGAAAGCCGTATGCCCAAGTATCGTTTGTGCGGTGTGCGGTTGAAGTGTCAAGCACAACCGTATTGTCATTTTCTATAAGTGACACCGCTTCAATTGCAGCCGCGTCAGGAAGGCATAAAAATGCAATATCTGCACTGTTAAGCGCTTCGCGTCGGGCAGCGGTATCTTTTCTTTTTTCTTCACTTAAAGTTATTAATTCAATATCCTGCCTTTGTGACAAGCGTTCTTTTATGCGAAGGCCGGTAGTACCTGCACTTCCGTCAATAAAAACCTTTTTCATTTAAAAACTCCGTAAAATACTTAATTTGTGTATCAACCGAATCAGGACCCGTGCTACCGGCAGAAATACGCTTTGCAACACAAGTCTCAAGTGAAATTTCGTTATATAAATCACTTTCAAAAATATCGCTGAATTCTTTGTATTTTTCAATCGGTAAAGTATCTAATACCAAATTTTCTTTAATGCAATAAGCTACAATTTCACCAACATGCTTATAAGCAGTTCTAAAAGGCATACCCTTTTTAACCATATAGTCAGCAAGATCGGTTGCGTTGATAAAGCCTTTACCTGCGGCTTTATACATATTGTCCTTTAAAACGGTCATTGTAGCAACCATAGGTGTAAACACGCCCAAACACATTTTAACGGTGTCAACCGCGTCGAAAATAGCTTCCTTATCCTCCTGCATATCCTTATTATAAGCTAGTGGAATACCCTTTAAGGTAGTAAGAAGCGCCATTAAATCGCCATATACCCTACCCGTTTTACCGCGCACAAGCTCGGCCATATCAGGGTTTTTCTTTTGCGGCATAATTGATGAGCCTGTTGTATAGCTGTCATCAAGCTCGATAAACTTAAACTCCCAGCTTGACCACAAAATAATTTCTTCCGAAAAGCGTGATAAGTGCATCATTAAAATTGAATAAGCCGATAAAAGCTCTAAACAAAAATCCCTGTCGGAAACACCGTCAATGCTGTTAAGCGAAATTCCCGTAAAACCAAGGCGCTCGGCCTCGAATTCGCGGTCGGTATTGTATGTAGTACCTGCTAAAGCACAAGAGCCTATGGGGCACTGTGCCCACATTCTTCCCAAAGCATCGTTTATTCTGTCAAAGTCACGCTTTAACATAAAGGCATAGCTTAAAATGTGATGCGCAAAGGTGATGGGCTGCGCCCTTTGAAGATGAGTATACCCCGGCATAATTGCGTCCTTATACTCTTCTGCCTTGTCATTAATTGCGGCGATAAGCGAAAGCAATAATTTGCCGATTTCTTCACATTCATTTGCTAAATAAAGACGAACATCAAGCGCCACCTGATCGTTACGGCTTCTTGCCGTATGAAGCTTTTTACCGGTATCACCGATTCGCTTTGTAAGTTCAGCTTCAACAAACATATGAATATCTTCTGCATTCATATCAATAACAAGTTTTCCGTTATCAATATCTTCAAGTATACTGCTAAGCCCATTTAAAATTTCGTGATATTCATCACTTGAAATTATACCCTGACGGGACAGCATCATAGCGTGAACCATTGAGCCCGTAATATCCTGCTTATACATACGGCAGTCAAAATGAATTGAAGAATTAAAGTCATCTGCCTGCTTATCAAGGGCTTTCTCGAACCTGCCCGCCCACATTTTTTCCATTAAAAGAAACATTCCTTTCAGTAAAAGACCTACTGTTAAAAACAGAATCACCCACAGCACCGAAAATACGGCACTGTGGTGATATTAATTCAAAATTATTTAAGACCGTTTTTAGCCTTCATTTTTGCATTAACCTTGGTAGCCAGACCGTAAAGGTTAATGAAGCCTGTTGCATCGCTCTGATCGTAAACGTCATCTTCATCAAAGGTTGCAATTTCGGGGTCGTAAAGTGAATAAGGTGAAGTAACACCTGCGTTAATCATATTACCCTTATAAAGCTTTAAAGTAACGTCACCTGTAACGGTTTTTTGTGTTTCCTTAACGAAAGCCAGAATTGCCTGAGTTAAGGGAGTAAACCAAAGTGCATTGTAAACGTTTTCAGCAAGCTTTTGTGCAACAAGAGCCTTGTAATGTGCGGTGTCCTTATCAAGACAAATGCTTTCAAGCACGTTGTGCGCCTTATAAAGAATTGCACCGCCGGGAGTTTCATAAACGCCACGGCACTTCATACCGACAAGACGGTTTTCAACAATATCCAAAAGACCGATGCCGTTTTCGCCGCCAAGCTTGTTAAGGGTGGTAACAATACCGACAGAATCCATTTCTACGCCGTCAACTGCAGTGGGAATACCCTGTTCAAAATGAATTTTAACATAGGTAGGCTTGTCGGGTGCCATTTCGGGAGAAACGCCCATTTCCAAAAAGCCGGGCTTGTTGTAAAGGGGTTCGTTTGCGGGGTCTTCCAAATCAAGACCTTCGTGAGAAAGATGCCAGATGTTCTTATCCTTCGAATAGTTGGTTTCGCGGTTAATCTTTAAAGGAACGTTATGTGCTTCAGCATAATCAATTTCCTCTTCACGAGATTTAATATCCCATTCACGCCAAGGAGCAATGATGGTCATATCGGGAGCAAATGCCTTAATGGCAAGCTCAAAACGAACCTGGTCATTACCCTTACCTGTACAGCCGTGACAAATTGCATCAGCACCTTCAGCCAAAGCAATTTCAGCAATTCTTTTTGCAATGGGGGGACGTGCAAATGCAGTACCTAACATATAATCTTCATAAAGTGCGCCAGCCTGAACACAGGGGAAAACGTAATCGTCCAAAAATTCCTTGGTAAGATCTTCAATATACAGCTTTGAAGCGCCTGTTTTAATTGCCTTCTCTTCAAGACCTTCTAATTCATCAGCCTGACCAACGTTACCCGAAACTGCAATAATTTCAGGGTTGTTGTAATTTTCCTTAAGCCAAGGAATAATGATTGATGTATCAAGACCGCCCGAATAAGCGAGCACAACCTTTTTAATTTCTTTTTTTGCCATTTTAATAACCTCCGAATGCATATTATGCATAATTTATTGAAAAACGATGCATAAATAATAGCATATATTGAATAAATATGCAAGCAATATTTGCAAATTTTACTGTTTTTACATAAGTTTTACCCGATTTTTTGCATTTTTATGCAAAATCAACAAGTAAAATGATTAATCCTCGGCTTCGTTCATATTATCCCAGGTCTTTTCTTCTGTAGGACGGGATTTAGTTTTAATAAGATTAATAACAAAACCGCTGAGCATACAAAGACCAAAGATTACCCAACCTGCTAAAATATTTGATAGCAGATTATAACCATCGGCCGCTCCGTAAATACCGCCTTTATTTACAAACAAATCGACTATATTCCAAACAAACAATACGCTTAAAATAACAGGAGCAATCAGCTTGACGGTTGCATTAAACCATAGCTTCGGCATTTTAAAGCCGGTAGCATTTCTGTTAATTTCTTTAACCACCTTGTCAGTCTTAAAGAACCAACCGATGGCAATTGTTTCAACAACACCGACAAGAATAAGTGTAAAGCTATTACACCAATTATCAACAATATCAAGCACGGCAAGACCTGCACCTGTTGTATATATTAATGAAATAACACCTGCTATGACGCAAATGGTAATTGTGGTCTTCTTTTTATTAGTGCCGAACTTATCGGAAAATGCAGTTGAAATGCCCTCAACAAGCGAGAAAGCAGAATCTATTGCCAAGGTGCACAAGCAGAAATAGAAAATAAACGAGAATATAGCATTGAATACACCGCTGCCTGAAAGATTAACGATTGCGGTCGGATAAACCATAAACGCAAGACCTACACCCGTTTTAGTAAGGCTTGCTTCAAGACCTGTACCGTACATTGTTGTAAACATAACGATACCTGCCAAAAGCGAAACTGCCAAATCACTGAAAGCGATAATAAGACCGTCACGGGCGATATTACTTTTATCATCAAGGAAAGATCCGTAAGCTATCATAATTGCCATCATAACCGACATACTGTAGAATACCTGTCCGACAGCATCAACCCAAAGCATAGGATCCGCAAGAGCTTTAAAATCAGGAATAAAAAATGCGGCAACACCGTTTAAAGCGCCGGGCATTGTAAGACCCTTAACCGCCATTATAACAAGACAAACAACGGGCAAAAATATAAGATATTTAATAATTTTATCAATACTCTTTGTGCCGTTACGAATACAATAATAGATAAGTCCCCAAGCCGCTAAAAGACAAAGTATCACGGGAACAGACACCTTACCGAAGCCTTTTATTGTACCTGTGGTTTTTATAAGGTCTGCCCACAGACCGCTTGCGGCATCGTTATTGCCTGTCATACCGATAAATTTAAAGCTGAAAATAGCCATCATAATAACCCAGGCAAAAACAACGGCATAATATGTAACAATTACAAATGCGTTCGAGGTTGCAGCCCAACCGATAGGCTCAAACCATTTTTTCATACCGCGCATTGCACCGGGTGCACCCGCACGCATTTTACGGCCGATGGAAATTTCCATCATTAAAAGCGGAATGCCCATTAAAAGCATAGCGATAAGATAAACAAGTAGGAATGCGCCGCCGCCGTGTTTAGCCGCAAGACCCGGAAAACGCCACGCGTTGCCAAGACCCACCGCAGAACCGATTGCCGCCAAAATAAAGGTCGTGCTTGACCCCCAGGTTGAACGTTTAGTTTCTGACATAATAATTACTCTCCTGTTCCAACTACTGCTGTTTCGGCAGTATCTGTTTTTGGTTTTTTAATTTTAAATTCACCGATGTTTCGGCGTACAATTACATCATCAAAGGTCTTTTTAAAGGACACCCTACCGCAAAATTTCTTGCCGCAAGTACAGGTGAAGTTTGCCCAGAACCAACGGTTCTGATATTTCCATTTTGAGACCTGATTTGCCTTTTTATTACATTCGGGGCATTTAAAAACAAGATGCTTTTTATCAATATGCTTATCATTGATTTTAGAAATTGAATAAGCCTTGAATTTGAGCCGCTTTAAAAAATCAGGGCTTGTTGTGTCCTTAATAAGTGCTTCGAAGCGTTTCTTATTGTAACACTTTTTAAGCAGATAAGCACAAACAAGACTGTCATCCTTTGCGGTGTGAAAATCTATCCCGTCGGTTTTAATCTGCAACTTTTCAGCCGCCGCTTCAAGCGATATCTGATTTTTATCCTCATATCCCTGAAGCCGCATTTCGTTTTGAATAAAAACCTGCAAATCAAGATATTTTTCAATTTTGAAATGAAGGTTCTTTAAAAGTGTTTCTTCATTTTCTAAAATTGTATAAAGGTCGGAATTGCTCCAGGTCATTGTGACCGAATTATCCCCTACCCATTCGTTATAAGCAAGAACAGCATCCTTAAAAGGCATACCCGCACGCATAATTTCGCTTGTAATGCCCGTAAGCTTTGCAAAGCGCCCCGTTACCTTTTTTGAAATTTCAGACCGCACGGTGGCTTCAAAGGTATCAACAACGTTAAAATCATCATCAAGCTTTACTGCACCAATTTGCAAAATCTGATTTATAAACCGTTTTTGTGGTTTATAAAAAGCGCTGTCCCACTCCAAATCAAGAATTATATAGTTCATTGTTGCTTTCTCTTTGCTTCAAATTTACTTCTTTCTTCTTTGCCGAGAATACGCTTGCGAAGACGGATGTTTTCGGGTGTAATTTCCACAAGCTCGTCATCCTTAATAAATTCAAGTGACTGTTCCAAACTTAAGCGTGTATGGGGTACTAAACGAAGCGCCTCATCACTGCCCGAAGCACGGGTATTTGTCATTTGCTTTTTCTTACAAACGTTGCATACAATATCATCATTCTTTGGGTTTTCGCCGACAATCATACCTTCATATACAGGGGTACCGGGACCGATAAACAAGCTGCCGCGGCTTTGAGTATTGAAAAGACCATAGCCCGTTGCTTCGCCCGTTTCATGAGCAATAATAGAACCGGTATTTCGCTGGTCAATGTCACCCTTGTATTCCTGATAGCTGTCAAACACATGGTTCATAATACCGTTACCGTTTGTATCGGTCATAAACTGTGAACGGTAGCCGAGAAGTCCACGCGCAGGAATTAAAAATTCGAGGTGCGATGTGCCGCCTTCTCTGGTGCCCATATTTTTAATTTCAGCTTTACGAGTGCCTAAACGTTCCATAACAGAGCCAACGTATTCTTCGGGCACTTCTATCATCAAAAGCTCAATAGGCTCAAGCAAATTGCCGTTTTCATCCTTTTTATAAATAACCTCAGGCGGGGAAACCTGAAACTCATAACCCTGACGGCGCATTGTTTCAATTAAAATTGAAAGGTGTAATTCGCCTCTGCCCGAAACCTTGAAGGTGTCAGCCGAATCTGTTTCTTCAACACGAAGGCTTACGTTTGTCATAACCTCTTTGAAAAGGCGGTCACGAAGATTTCGTGAAGTGACAAACTTACCTTCTTTTCCTGCAAAAGGTGAATTGTTAACCATAAAATTCATAGCCAGGGTCGGCTCATCAATTTTAACAAAAGGCAAAGCTTCAATATTGTCAACCGCACAGGCTGTTTCACCGATTTCAAGATTTTGAAGACCTGCCACCTGGATTATATCACCAACGCTTGCAGTCTCTTCTTCATACCTTTTAAGACCACGGTACATAAACATTTTAGCGATTTTTTGGTTGTTGTGCGTGCCATCCTTATGACAAATAGCCACCTGCTGACCGCTTTTAACAGTGCCGCGGATAACACGACCCACACCAATGCGACCAAGATAATCGTCATATTCAATATTAGTAAACAAAATCTGAAGCGGGCCTTCGGTGTCACCCTTAGGGGCATCAATTTCATTAACAATTGCATCGAACAAGGGCTTCATATCCTCACCCTTTATATCGGGCGAATAAGAAGCATAACCATCACGACCGGAAGCAAAAATTACGGGGAATTCAATTTGGTCTTCGTCTGCGCCAAGCTCAATAAACAAATCAAGCACTTCATCAACCACTTCGTGCGGTCTTGCCATTGGTCTGTCAATTTTGTTAACAACCACAACAGCCTTTTTACCAAGCGCTAATGCTTTTTTAAGCACAAAGCGGGTTTGAGGCATACAGCCCTCAAACGCATCGACAAGCAAAAGCACACCATCAACCATTTGAAGAATACGCTCAACCTCGCCGCCGAAATCAGCATGACCGGGGGTGTCAACAATATTTATTTTAACGTCACCGTACATAACACTGGTGTTTTTTGAAAGAATGGTAATACCACGCTCGCGTTCAAGATCATTAGAGTCCATTACCCTGTCATCAACCGATTCGTTAACACGAAAAGTACCGCTTTGCTTTAAAAGCTGGTCAACAAGGGTGGTCTTACCGTGGTCAACGTGAGCGATAATTGCAACGTTTCTTAAGTTTTTAATTTCAGTCATTCAGACACTTCCTTAAATTAAGCAAAACTAACTCATTTTAACTAAAATATTATAATATAAATACATAATATTGTCAACAAATACCGACAAGAAAAATGGCTGAAATGTTAATTTTTTCTAAACAAAATACAATAGATATTGAAAACAGGAAAAATTTGCTTATAATATAATTTGTAATATTGTATTTAACGGAAGGAAATGACAGATGCTAACTTTAAAAGGCATAACAAAGGATTACCTTACAGGCGACACAAAGGTTGAAGCCTTAAAGGGTGTTGATATGCAATTTCGCAGCAATGAATTTGTATCTATTTTGGGTCAGTCAGGCTGTGGCAAAACCACCCTTTTAAACATCATCGGCGGTCTTGATAAATACACCAGCGGTGATTTGTTCATAAACGGTAAATCCACCAAAAATTATAAAGACAGGGACTGGGATAATTACCGTAACCATTCGGTAGGCTTTGTGTTCCAAAGCTATAACCTTATTCCCCACCAAACCGTTTTATCAAACGTTGAATTAGCGCTCACTTTATCGGGTGTATCAAAGGGTGAACGCCGCCGCAGAGCCAAAGAAGCGCTCGAAAAGGTTGGTCTTGGCGACCAGCTTCGCAAAAAGCCAAGCGAAATGTCGGGTGGACAAATGCAGCGTGTCGCAATTGCACGTGCAATTGTAAACAACCCCGATATTATTTTGGCTGACGAGCCGACAGGTGCGCTTGATACCGAAACCAGCGTTCAGGTTATGGAAATTTTAAAAGAAATTTCAGAAGACCGCTTGGTTATAATGGTTACCCACAACCCCGAGCTTGCGGCTGAATATTCAACCCGAATTATTCGTATGCTTGACGGTGTTATTCTATCAGATTCAAAGCCCCTCACAAAAGAAGAGCTTGATGAAGAAAGCGTTCTTGAAAAAGAAAAAGCAGAAAAGGCAAAAACACAAAAAATGCCTTCAATGTCATTTTTTACATCCTTCGGGCTTTCGCTTAACAACCTTTTCACCAAAAAGGGACGAACTGCGCTTACGTCATTTGCAGGAAGCATTGGTATTATCGGCATTGCGCTTATTTTTGCCGTATCACAGGGTACAACAGCGTTTATTGATTCTGTGCAGGAAGAAACCCTCTCTTCTTACCCGTTAACCATTGAATCGCAAAACCTTGATATGACCGAGCTTATAAACACCTTTATGGGTGCGGCTGAATCATCGGGCGAGCATGAAAAGGATGCCGTTTATGAAAAATCGGCAATTTATGAAATGATGAATTCCCTTAATTCGCTTGAAGCCAACGAAAACGACCTTAATGCCTTCAAGGCATATCTTGAAAAAGAGCTTAAAGATAGAGAGAAAAACCCCGAGCTTTATGAAGCAGTAAACGGTATTCAGTACACCTATGACTTCAATATGCTCATATATACCCAAAATGTTGACGGGCAGATAATTCATTCAGATTCAAGCGAGCTTATGGCCGACATTTTGCGTGAATATTTCGGTATGGACTTTTCGGGTATGATGTCAAATATGACAGGCGGTATGGCTTCAAGTCCTATGATGTCAAGCCCAATGATGGGTGGCGGTGGAGGTAGCCTTTGGCAGGAAATGCTTACAGGCACCGACGGTGAGCTTATAAACCCCCTTATCCCTAAGCAATACGACCTTATTCACGGTAGTTGGCCCAACGATTACAACGAAATTTTGCTGGTTGTTGATGAAAACAACGAGGTTGACGATATGACCCTTTACGCTTTGGGTCTTAAATCGCAGGCCGAAATTGAAGAAATGACCGAAGCCGTGCTTAACAAAGAGCAGCTTAATGTTGAGGGCAAAAAATGGTCATATAAAGAAATCTGCGAAATGGAATTTAAAACAATTTTAAATTCTTCATGCTATACAAAAGATGAAAAAACCGGTCTTTACACCGACCTTCGCGATACTGAAGCAGGTCTTAAATACCTTTATGCAAACGGTATTCCGCTTAAGGTAACCGGCATTATCCGACCCAAGGAAGGCACCAGCACAACCTTGCTTTCGGGCTCTATCTGCTACACCAAAAAGCTTACCGATTACGTGGTTGGAAAGTCAAAGGAATCTGCCGCAATAAACGCACAGCTTAAGGATGATTCAATTGATATTTTCACAGGTCTTCCCTTTAAAGAAAACAGCAATAATTTAAGCACGGAAGAAAAAACCGTTGAATTCAAGACATACCTTTCAAAGCTTGACAAAAACGGCAAGGCTGACACTTATGTAAAAATAATGTCTATTCCCGACAGGGCTTTGGTTGAAAAAACCGTTAACGATGCCTTAAAGGCAACATCGCGTGAAAAAATTGAAGCAACTCTTATCCCAGGCATTGTTCAACAAACAGGTATGAGTGAAGATGAAATCACAAATTATCTCAAAGATATGAAGGATGAAGAGCTTTTTGAAATGTATGCTTCAATTGTTGAAGAACAATTCAGTATGCAGTATGCTGCAGGTATTGCCGCACAGCTTATGCCATTGCCTGTTGAACAAAAAGCCGCCGCACTTGATATGGCAGTTAAAAGCTACACACCCGAGCAATTCGCAACCTATTATGATGAGGTTTTAGAATTTTCAGACTCAAGCTATAAATCAAACCTTACAAAGCTTGGCTATGTCGAGCTTGATACACCTTCAACAATTAATATTTATGCAAGCTCGTTTGAAAATAAGGATATTATTGAAGCTTCTATCGCCGATTATAATAAATCTGTAAAGGATCTTCAGAAAATTTCCTACACCGACTATCTTGGCATAATGATGTCTTCGATTACCACCATTATCAATGCTATCACCTACGTTTTAATGGCATTTGTTGCGGTATCGCTTATCGTTTCATCAATTATGATTGGTGTTATCACTCTCATTTCGGTTCAGGAACGCACAAAGGAAATTGGTATTTTACGTGCTATCGGTGCATCAAAGCGCAACGTTTCAAGTATGTTTAATGCCGAAACAATTATAATCGGCTTTACGTCAGGTCTTTTGGGTGTGGTTATCACCTACCTGTTATGTATACCAATAAATATCATTCTTGAATCTCTTACAGGTCTTTCAAATCTTAAGGCAGTTCTGCCAATTGAAGCGGCAATTATTTTTGTTGCAATAAGCGTAATTCTAACCATGTTCTCGGGCATTATCCCGTCCCGCAGCGCCGCCAAAAAAGACCCCGTAATTGCATTAAGAAGTGAATAAAAACATTAAAACGGATGAACAGAAAAAGTTCATCCGTTTTTGTTTGAATAGGCGTTTAAATTATAGTTTATCGGGGAGTTAAATTGGTTGCATTTTTGGCTCCCTCTAGGAGGGAGCTGGATTTTTGCGTAGCAAAAAGACTGAGGGAGAGCGCATATAAACGCATTCTCCTTCCGTCAAAACCTCCGGTTTTGCCACCTTCCTCCCGGAGGAAGGCTTACGGGCGATTCGTGAATCGCCCCTACGAAATATACAATTAATTTTTCTATAATTACGAATTACGCATTACGAATTACGAATTTCGCCTCAGCGATAAACCCCAATTAAATATTTTTTAAAATTAGGTCTTCTATTTTGTGTTAATATTTGGTATAATATATTTAATTATATATATTGGAGTATTATATGAACATAAACATTGATGGTCTTAACATAAAATACACCGACGAAGGCAGCGGTCAACCCGTGCTTTTGCTTCACGGTTGGAATTCATCATACACGGTGTACGGCGGCATTATAAATTTACTTAAAAGCCGCTATCGTGTGGTTGCGTTAAACTTTCCCGGCTGTGATGGGTCTGACACAATGGAAAACCCGTGGACACTTGACGATTACTGCGCTTTCGTGCTTAAATTTATGGCGGCATTGGACATTAAAGACCCCATAATGTTCGGTCACTCGCACGGCGGTCGCGTTACACTTAAAATGGCGGCTGAGGGTATGATAAACCCACCAAAAATCGTGCTTTTGGATTCGGCAGGTCTTATACCTAAAAAAAGCTTTAAACAAAAATTTCGCGCTAAAAGTTTTAAGGTTATTAAATGGTTTTTAACCTTACCCATAATTCGCAATTTCAGCGCAGGTCTTTTAGATAAAGCGCGCGCATACTACGGCTCAGCAGACTATAACGCCGCACCCGAAGTGCTTCGCAAAACTCTTGTCAGTCTTGTTAACACCGATCTGCGCGATATTATAAGCAATATTAAAGCCCCTACACTTCTAATATGGGGCGAAAACGACACTGCCACTCCTTTAAGTGATGCAAAAATTATTGAATCACTTATACCCGACTGCGGTTTATGTGTTATCAAAGGCACTGGGCATTACTCATTTTGTGAGCGCCCCTTTGAAGCTCAGGCAATTATCAACAGCTTTTTAAGTTGAGAGGTTTTTTATGGATATTTTCTTTATTTTAGCCCTTGCATTTATTGCGGCATCGGGTTTGTGCTCTGTTGTAAGACAATATCAGATGCTTCAGCAAAATTCTTATTACATTTCGCGCTATTTAAAATGGGTCTTCCCTTTTTACCGTACAAGACTGTTTTTCGATATCATCTTCGCTTTGGGCGCATCGGCCTTACTTTTCTTTAAGCTTAATATACCTGCGTTTATTCTTTCGGTTATAATTTTTGTTTTCCGCCTTAACACTGCAATTAAGATGCAAAAGAAATCGGTAAAAGCGCTTGCCCTTACCGCCCGCGTGAAAAGACTTTTTGTTACCGCGTTTTTAGTGTCGGCAGGGCTTGTTGTTTTGGGTGTGTTTGTTCCCTACACATTTTTTGCAACAGTTTTCGTGGGTATGCTTTCCCCGGTGCTTACGCTTGCTTGCAGAATACTCAATTCGCCAATCGAAGCGCTTGTAAATGCATGGTATATAAATGATGCCAAGCGTATTATCAAAGCTCATAAGGATTTAATTGTTATAGGTGTTACAGGCAGCTACGGCAAAACCACAACAAAATTTATTCTGACCCGAATTTTAAGTGAGAAATACAATGTGGTATGTACTCCGCAAAGCTTTAACACCACAATGGGTGTTGTCCGCACCGTCCGCGAAAAGCTTCAGCCCCAAACGCAGATTTTTGTTTGCGAAATGGGTGCTAAAAACATAGGCGACATTAAAGAAATCTGTGACATTGCAAACCCTGATTACGGTCTTATCACTTCGGTAGGGGCACAGCACCTTGAAACCTTTAAAACCGTTGACAATGTTTTTAAAACCAAGTTTGAATTAGCAGACGCGGTTGAGAAAAAGAACGGTGCAGTTTTTGTCAACGGTGACAGTGCTGAGCTCATAAGCCGGTTGGACAAAAACAAATACACTGTTTACGGCACAGCTACCGATTTTAAATATAAAGCCGAGAACATCTCCTATGGCAGAAACGGCTCGGAATTTGAAATGGTTTTGGGCGGAGAAAGGATTAAGCTCACTTCCCGTCTTTTGGGGCTTCACAGTATAATAAACATCACCGGTGCCGCAGGGCTTGCCTATGAGATGGGGG
>JAZNOE010000049.1:0-29549 GCA_045580625.1 Acutalibacteraceae bacterium
TGCCTTCCTTTTCGGTTATATCGCCGCTATCACCCTTGGTTGAACAAATTCCCTGCCAGGGCTCAATACACATAAAGGGCGCACCCACAGGATGCCACAAGAGCAAATATTCACATTCAGGGAACGACACGGTGGTTGTAAGCCCTGTTTTGCGGTTAACTAAACTTGCTTTTCTAGACTTTATGTTCTTAAAAATTAACGCGTCAAGCTCGAAATATTTTTCATTTAAAGACAAAACATTGCCGCCGTTAAGAATCGGCTGGGTTTCACCCGACAAAACCGCACCGTCTAAAAGGCAGTTTTCTAAAATTTCTTCCTTTTCAAAAACAACGTCATATTCTTCAATACCCTCGGGGCAGTCATAACCCTCGTGTGAGCCGATAGAATAATACATCGTATCATCCGACTTATTTAAAACAAAATATTCAACCTTGATTTTATCTCTTATAAGGGTATATTTTATGCGAAGCTCAAACACCCATGGGAACATTTTATAGGTATCTTCATTTGCCGCAAACATAAAGGTGGCGGTGTCGTCGGCTGTGGCTTCAACTTCAAAGGGAAGCTTTCTTATAAAGCCATGCTTCGGCATTTCATAGATTTTGCCGTTGTAGGTATATTTATCATCAGGCAAACCGCTGCAAATGGGAAACAAAAGGGGTGCAACACCTGACCAATGGTCGGGATTGCCGGACCACATACGGTCCTTACCGTCCTTTGTAACCTTGCGAATTTCAGCACCGATTTTGTCAATCTGCACTTCAAGTATGCCGTTATTTAAAATTATCATTTCAAACACCTCACTCTACATTATACCCATTTTTGCAGTTTTTGCAATAGTTGGTATGTGTTAAGGTATTATTTCATAAAATTAAAAGGGTGATTTTATGAATAATGAAATTTTTGAAAAGTACAAAAATGAAATGCTTGATATGTACAAAAAAGCGCACAAAAATGAAGCTGTGCCTGTAAACACGCCGATTTCTTCACCAATGCCGCAAAATGACCAAAACGGCAGGCTTTTAGGTGTTGTGACCTCATTTAATTCACTTTATCCGGTTGAAAATGCCCGCGTGACAGTTTTTAGGGGTGAATATGAAGACAATGACGTCATTGACAGTGACCGCACCGACCAAAGCGGTAAAACCAAAGTATTTTCGCTTCCAACACCCGATAAAAGCTTATCAATGTCGCCCGATTTGGCCGAAACACCTTATGCAATTTATAATATGGCGGTTGAAGCCGACGGTTTTTTAACAAATATTCACCTAAACATACCTGTTTTCAGCGGTATAACTTCAATTCAGCGGTCGGATATGATTTTAGACAGCGACCAAAACGGCAACGAGCCGCAAATTTTTGATGAAGGGCAAAAATATAATTTGTAGGGTGATTATATGGCTGAAGTTTTATCTCCTGTTATACCTGAAAATATTACGGTTCATTTGGGCACACCGACGCAAAGTGCCGAAAACGTGACCCTGCCGTTTGCCGATTACGTAAAAAACGTGGCTTCAAGCGAAATTTACCCCACCTGGCCCGAAAGTGCCCTGCGTGCCAATATTTACGCCATAATTTCTTATGCCTTAAACCGTATTTATACCGAATGGTATCCGTCACGCGGATATGATTTTGATATTACAAACACCACGCAGTTTGACCAGGCCTTTGTAAAAGACCGCGAAATTTTTGAAAATATTTCACTTATAGTTGATGATATTTTTAACGATTACGTTGTGCGGCAGGGGGAGGTTCAGCCACTTTTCACCGCATTTTGCAACGGCACAACCTCGACCTGTGACGGATTATCGCAATGGGGGACTGTAAGCCTTGCCGAGCAGGGACTGTCACCCTTTTCAATTTTGCAGAATTATTACGGTGACAACATTGGTATTATGGAAAACGCGCCTATCAGCAACAACGTTGAAAGCTATCCCGGTGTACCGCTAAAACTTGGGGACGCGGGAAACAACGTCGATATTATTCAAACGCGGCTTAACCGAATTTCAAATAATTACCCTGCAATACCTAAAATTAATGACCCCGAAGGTGTTTTTGGTACGCAGACACAGGATGCTGTGCGCACTTTTCAGCAGGTTTTTAATTTAAACCCGACGGGTGAAGTGGATAAATCAACCTGGTATAGAATTATACAGTATTACAACGGAGTAAAGGGGCTTGCTGAATTATCGGGCGAGGGTGTATCCTTAAGTGAAGCGGCAATACCCTTTACCACACAATTAAGTGAAGGAATGAGCGGTGTTCCCGTTACGACATTGCAATATTATTTAAGCATTTTGGCCTATTTTAACGGTGCTTTACAGCCGGTTGTAAGAAGCGGATATTTCGGCCCCGAAACGGTGCAGGCGGTTGAACGCTTTCAGCGGTTTTACGGTCTTAACCCAAACGGAATTGTTGACACTGCCACCTGGAATGCCATTTCAAAGGCTTATACTGAAACGGTTGCCGCCTTGCCTGAGGGGTATTCGGGAAGTAATGCAAAGCTTTACCCCGGGTATTTTTTAACAAAGGGTCAGCGCGGGGATAATGTCCGCGATTTGCAAACATACATCAATTTTATAGGTACAATTATTCCCGAAATTCCGACCCTTCCGATAACGGGATATTTCGGCGAACAAACCGAAAATGCCGTAAAAACCTTTCAAAGGCTTTTCGGTCTTGATGCTTCGGGTGCGGTGGGGCCTGTAACCTGGGCCACCATTGCACAGCAGTATGATTATTTAAATAATCAATAAAAGCGGTTGATTTTTAAATTTTGGGGTAGTATAATGTTTATAGATTAACGAAACGCTTTTTGCGTTTCGTTAATGCGATTTTATCGGCTTTGCACGATTGTTATTAAAAAATATATAATTTTAAATTTTAATAATTAATTTTGATAGGAGATTTTTAAAATGGCAGAAGAAAAAACAAGCGGCTGCAGTGGTAATTGCTCAAGCTGCTCACAAAGCTGCGGCTCACGCACAGAACCCCAAAGTCTTTTAGAACCTTCGGGCGAATATAATAACATCAAGCACGTTATAGGTGTTGTAAGCGGTAAGGGCGGCGTTGGTAAATCAATGGTTACCTCATCCCTTGCAGTGCTTATGAGCAAGATGGGTTATAAGGTTGGTATTTTAGATGCTGACATTACAGGCCCTTCAATTCCAAAATCATTTGGTATTAATTCAAAGGTTTACCAGAACGAGCTTGGCATTTTGCCTGCCGAAACCAAAAACGGCATTAAAATTATGTCAATCAACCTGCTTTTAGAAGATAAGGAAGCCCCTGTTTTGTGGCGCGGTCCCGTAATTGCAGGCGCGGTTAAGCAGTTCTGGCACGACGTTGTGTGGGGTGACCTTGATTATTTGTTTGTTGACTGTCCCCCCGGAACAGGTGACGTACCGCTGACTGTTTTCCAAAGTCTTCCCCTTGACGGCGCGGTTATCGTTACTTCACCGCAGGATCTGGTTTCAATGATTGTTAAAAAGGCTTATAATATGGCAAATATGATGAACATTCCCGTTTTGGGCATTGTTGAAAATATGAGCAGTGTTATCTGCCCCGAATGTAAAACCGAATTTAAGATTTTTGGCAGCGGAAGTGACAGCATTGCCGAAGAATTAGGTCTTGACCTGCTTGGTAAAATGCCTATTGACGTTGATTTGGCAAAAGCAGTCGATAACGGCAGTTTTGAGCTTTATGATAACGTATTTCTTAAAGAAGCGGCCGAAAAAATTGACCAAAAAATTAATAAATAAAAGTAAAACGGCAGAAGAATTGTTCTTTTGCCGTTTTTATGTTATTATTGTAATGGTGATAACCTTGAATAAATTGCCTGATAGAAAACAAAACCGTTTAGAAAATTACGATTACAGTAGAGAAGGTTGTTATTTTGTAACATTATGTACATACAACCGCCAAAATCTATTTATACTGGAAAAACCACGCGTAGGGAACGACCTGCGTGTCGTTCCGCCGCTACAAAATGAGATTATATATAAATGGATTAAAGAAACAGAAAACAAATTTCAAAATATTAAAATTGAAAAATTCGTAATTATGCCCGACCACATACATTTTATTGTTAATATTACGGAACGACACGCAGGTCGTTCCCTACGCGATATAATGCAATTTTTCAAAACAATGACAACTAACGATTATATTAAAAATGTAAAAGTTAGCAAATTAAAACCATTTGATAAAAAATTATGGCAAAAATCATACTACGACCACATAATTCGTAATCAGGAAGATTACAACGAAAAATGGGATTATATTGAAAATAATCCTAAAAAATATGCATTAAAAAACCAAGACAATTAGTTTTGTCTTGGTTTTATTTTATTTCAATTTCATAATCAAAAAAATAAAATTTTCCGTCATTTACCGTTATTGCGCGGCGGGTGTCGCCGTATTCGGTGGCGCGGATATTTTCATAAGCAATACAAACCGCCAAAAACCCGAAAACAAGGCAACAGGTCACAACAAACGAAATGTAAAATTTTCTTAAACTGTTTTTCATATAATCCCCTATTTTAACGTATTTAAAAGACTTATTAAGCTGTCGGCCACTAATTCTGCCGAATATTTTGCTTCATCCAGACTGTTCATATCTGTACCGAATTCAATAAGCAACGACCCTTTTGAAAGTGACTGGTTATATACGCTTGATTTTAATGACAACGGGCGGGCAAGGGTTGGATATTTAGCTTCCATAGTTTGTTGTAATCTTAACGCAAGCTTTAAATTTTCCTTCCAATTCGGATGGTTTTTAACGCTTCCGCTTTGACTGCCCATTACAAGCATTACCTGTGCCGCTTTTTTACCGTTTATTTTTGTCACAAGCTTGGCCTTATCACTGCCTGACACGGTGACCGAATCGCGGTGTAAATCAAGCACGATTTTTATGCTTTTGTATTTTGATAAATAAGAGTTTACCGTTTTTGCGCTTCGGCCATAGCTCCCATTATATTGTGGGTAATCGTGCTGGGTTTTATCGTGCATGGTTTTTATACCTGCATCGTTTAACTTTTTAGCAACAATTTCACCTATTGCCGCCATATTTTTATTGTTATCGGTCGTGCGTGAGGAATGATTAACACCGTATGTCTTTGCATCACTTTCTAAAAAAGTTTCGGTGGTGTGGGTGTGCATTATAAGCACCTGCGGCTGATTATTTTTTTCAATTTTGTAATTTAATTTTGAATTTAAAAGATTTTTAATATTAACCGTAAGCCCCGTACTGTTTTTCATATATACCCCATTATAAGAAAGGGGTGCTGTGTAGGGTGAAATGTATTTTTCTATTACGTTACCCTTTACAGCTTCGATTGAAGTAGGTACTGAATTTATTGTATTTTGCGGTATTGATGCTTCGGGTTGTGATAAAACAGGCGCACTTTCAATGACATTTTGGCTTTCATTTTGCTTATTTTCAGAAAAAACCAAAAAATTATCTGAAAAAGTTTGTGACAAAACGGGCATTTTTTTCTTTATATTTATTGATAGCATACCGTAAAAAGACGTTAAAGCAAGACTGACACACAAAAAATAGCAAATTATCAGTCTTATCAGAGCCCATTTTTTCTGCATTTTATCACCCTTAATAATTATATTCAGACCAAATAATTTTATACCAGCTGAAGGAGTATTTCGGGGTCGATATCAGGCTGAAGATATAGGTTTAAGCACCGCGCTATTATATCACTTATTTTGTTACTTAAAAGGTCACATTCCTTTGGTGTTACGATAAGATTTTCGCTGTCGTCGGGAAACTGAATTACAGTCGGTACACCGATGGCAATTACCTCTGTACCAAGGGTGTTTTTGCTGATTTCCTTGCGCTTATTTTTAACACCCGAACCGGGGGAAATGCCGCTATCGGTTATTTGAATGGTTTTAAAAATACGGCTTTTATTTTGGGCACAAAGCGCGTCAATTACTATTACTGTATTAATGCCTGCAGTCGAAATTATTCCCTTTAAAATTTCCTGCACTTCGATACCTGTTTTTCCTAAAACGTTTGGTGCTATTACCGACACGCTTTTTAGATTTTCAAGCCCTAAATTTTCGGCAAATTCACCCATTATGTGCCGTGTTGCCAATATTTTTTCGGCCGTTTTTGGACCGATGGAATCGGCCGTAATTTCGGGGTTTCCAAGCCCCACCACAAGCACGTTTTCACGCGGTTTTTTAAGCATTTGCATAGTTTTTAAAAACTGCTTTTCAAGGGGTGAAAAATCGGTAATTTTTTCAAGGTCATCAAAATAAAGAGTAATATATTTTCCGCTTTTAATATTTTCTTTATTACCGGATGAAATTTCAGCAAAATGAAGCTCAAAATTGCCGTTTTTTTCGCAAAAATATCCTTCAGTTTCGGTGAATTTTTTTCTTTCGGCGGCAAGGTCTGTTCTTATCCCCATAATTTACTCCTTTTTGTTGAAAACTGTTGCAAATAAAGTCTTGGTATGTTATACTAATATAGATATATAATATAATAATATAAAGGAAGGTTAAAATAATGTCTGAAAATCCGTTAAATCAGATTTGGGAAGCTGTTTGTGAAGAATGCAAAAAGTCAATTTCAGAAGTTGCATTCAATTGCTTTTTAAAAGATTTAAAGCCCGAATTTTTAAGTGACGGTGAATTTACAATTTCAATTAATGACCCTTACAAAAAAGGTGTTGTAGAAGAAACATATTCTGAAAAGCTTAATGATGCTATAAAAACCATTATGGGTGTGCCGATGGTGGCCCGCATTGTTTTGGAGGAAGATGAAGAAGAAATTTTAAAGGCTGAACAGCACAGTGAAGGTCTTTCATTTGAAGATTTCTTCACCTTTCAAAACTTTATTGTCGGTGAATGTAACCGCTTTGCTCACGCCGCAGCACTTGCAGTGGCCGAAACACCCATTCCCGAAACGACCTTTAACCCGCTTGTTATTTACGGTCCGTCGGGTGTAGGTAAAACCCATTTGATGCTGGCAATTAAAAACCACATTAAGAAAAGATTTCCGCAAAAGGTTGTTCGGTTTACCCGCGGTGAAGAATTTACAAACCAATTTATACAAGCGCTTAACCAGGGTAAGTTAGGTCTTCCGTTGATTGAAGAATTCAGAAATAAATATCGCAACGTTGACGTTTTGCTTATTGACGATATTCACTTTATTGCCGGTAAGGAAACTACACAGGAAGAATTCTTTAACACCTTTAACGCCCTTTACCAGAACGGCAAGCAAATTGTTGTTACGCTTGACCGCCCGCTTAAGGAAATTAAAACCCTTGACGACCGTATCCGTTCAAGACTGGAGGGTGGCTTCTTTGGTGACATTACCCTGCCCGATTTTGAAACAAGGGTTGGTATTATAAGCAAAAAGGCCGAGCAATTCGGTATTAAGCTTGACGATTCGTTGGTTTATTACATTGCTGAACACATTAAATCAAACACACGTCAGCTTGAGGGTGTTGTTAAAAAGCTTCACGCTTACATCACAATTCAAAACAGAACACCTAACATTTCAATTGTTCAGTCAACTATAAGGGATGTTATCTCTGATGACAAGCCCGAACCGATTCAGGTTGACAACATTATTATGGAGGTTGCACGTACCTATAACGTAAGCGAGGCGGAAATTCTTTCAAACCGCAAAACCGCAAATTTGGTGTTGGCACGTCAGGTTGCAATGTATATCGCGCGTGAAACCACCGACCTTTCGTATAAAGCAATCGGTGAAAGCTTCGGCAAGGACCACACAACCGTGCTTTATAACGTAAACCGTATTGAACAGTTCTTGAAGGACAAGCCTTACCAGAAGGAGCTTGTTGAAGATATTATCAAAAATTTACGCCAAAATGCGAACGGCGGTTATTAACAGTTTTAACCTTAATTAACTGTTGATACGCGGTGGATAAAAGTGGATAACCTTTTTACCCCTTATTTTTCCACTTTTTGTCAAGAATTTTGTTAACACTGAAAAGCCTTTTAAATAAAGGGCTTGTACGACTTATCCACCGTTTTCACACCCCTTAATACTACTGTTATTTTTAAAATATTCTTTTTGGAGGAATTTTATGAAATTCACTGTTGAACGCGCAAAGCTTCTTGAAGCAGTTTCAAAGCTTCAAAGCGTTGTAGGATCTAAAACATCAATGCCTGTGCTTGAAGGTATTTTAATTTCAGCTGAACAAGGAAAAATCACTTTAGTTTCATACAACCTTGAAATGGGTATGAAAAAAGAAATATATGCTAAATGTGATGAAGCAGGCGATATAGTTATCGGCGCACGCCTTTTGGCTGACATTTTGAGAAGAATGAATGGTATTCAGGTTGAAATTTCGGCTGACAGTCGCCTTAATTGTAACATTAAATGCGGTGAGGCTACCTTTGATATTATGGGTATGGCCGCAACCGATTTTCCTGAAATTCCCACCGTTTCGGCAGAAAACAGCTTTAAGGTTGACGGCAAGCTGTTTGCCGCAATGAAAAAGGGTACTGCCTTTGCCGCTGCACAAAACGAAGGTGCAAAGCCAATTCTTACAGGTATTAATATTTCCGTTAACGACGGCTTTATTCAGTTTGTTGCAATTGACGGTTACCGTCTTGCAATTAAAAAGGAAAAGGCTGAAAATATTAAAAATTTGGAATTTACCGTTACAAGCAAGGCTTTAAACGAAGCAGTAAAGCTTATTGATGACGACAGTGAAGAAATTGAAATTAACGTGGGCAGCCGCCTTATTGGCTTTAACATTAACGGCTATACCTTTATTTCACGCCTTTTGGAGGGTGACTTTGTTAATTATCAGAAAACCTTACCCGCACAGCACACACAAAGGGTTGTTGTTAACACACGCGATCTTATAAATACAATTGAACGCGTATCACTTCTTATAAGCGAAAGCTTTACAACACCTGTACGCTGTTATTTTAACGAGCTTAACGTTGTGTTTACCTGCGCTACTGCAATGGGCCGCGCAACCGAAACCTTTAATATTAAGCTTGAAGGCGAAAATTTTGAAATTGGTCTTAACAGCCACTATCTTTTAGACGTGTTAAAGGCTATTGAAGATGAAAATATTCAGATTTTGTTCAATGGCCCGAACGCTGGTGTGCTTGTTGTACCGGTTGATAACGATAACTTTAAATATATGATAATGCCCATGAGGTTGAAATAATGGATTTTGAAAAAATTTCTATAAAAGAAGATTTTATCCGTCTTGACAGTGCAATGAAGCTTGCAGATATGGTTGTTACCGGCGGTCATGCAAAAATTGTTATTCAAGACGGTGAAGTTAAGGTAAACGATGAGGTCTGCACCATGCGCGGTAAAAAGCTCAGAAAAGGCGATAAGGTCACCTTTGACGGAATGGGCTTTGAAATTGTATGAAGGTCTTAAGTTTAAAGTGCAAAAGCTTTCGTAATCTTAATGACGTTGAAATTATACCTTGTGATGAAACCAACGTAATATGCGGTGAAAATGCCCAGGGCAAGACTAATTTGCTTGAAGCATTGTGGCTGTTTACGGGCGCAAAAAGCTTTCGCACCAATAAGGATGCCGATTTTTTGCAGTTTGAAAGCCAAAAGGCAGTGCTCCAGCTTAAATTTTTAAGCGAAGGCATTGAAAATGAAGCCGAAATTACTGTTACTGACAAACGGCGGGTAAGCTTTAACCAAAATAAGCTGCCAAGCGCGTCGGGTATGGCGGGTAAATTTAATGCGGTGATATTTTCACCGATAGATTTAAGCCTTGTAGCCGACGGCCCAAGTGTGAGAAGACGTTTTTTAGACACCGCCATTGGTCAGCTTTACCCTTCATATATTATCCTTTTGCGCAACTATTTAAGGGCTGTGACCCAGCGCAACAAGATGATTAAAGAATTTAAGTATGATTCGACATTGTCGATTATGCTTGACGTTTTTGAAGAAGAAATTGCACAAAACGGCAAAAAGCTTACCGAATACCGCCAAAGATATATTAAAGCCCTTAACGAGTTTTTACCAACCGTTTATGATGGTATATCAGCAGGCAAGGAAGAGCTTACCACAAATTATTTATATTCCTTTGACGGTGATTTATTAGAAGCTTTAAAGGCTTCACGTCAGGAGGATATGTACACGGGTACGACAAGCATTGGTCCCCACCGTGATGATATTGATTTTAAGATAAACGGTATATCGGCCAGAAAATTCGGGTCGCAGGGGCAAAAACGAAGTGTTGCTTTGGCTGTGAAGCTTGCCGAAGCTGAGGTTATCAGAAAAAGCACGGGTGAATGTCCCATAATTCTTTTGGACGACGTTATGAGCGAGCTGGACAGCAACCGACAAAATTATATTTTAAACCATATTAAGGGGATGCAGTCCTTTATAACCTGCTGTGATGATCAAAGTGTTAAAAATCTTATAGCGGGTAAAAAATTTGTGGTTAAAGACGGAAGTGTGCTGTAATGTATATACATTTAGGTAACGAAATTGTGGTAAGAGAAGATGAAATTATCGGCATTTTTGATATGGACACGACCACCGTTTCAAAGCATACCCGCAAATATTTAGAAATTGCCGAAAAAAACAAAAAGGTAATTAACGTAAGCTATGAATTACCGAAAAGCTTTGTTGTAACAACCGATAAAAAGGTTTATATATCGCAAATTTCCACCCAGACCTTACAGAAAAGGTCAAACATTTTATAAAACATTTTTGAAGCTTTGTGAAAGGAAGTTTTGAATGAGTAACGAAATTACAACACCTGTAACCGAAAATTATGACGAAAATTCCATACAGGTATTGGAAGGACTTGAAGCAGTAAGAAAGCGCCCCGGTATGTATATCGGCTCCACAGGCGAACGCGGTCTGCACCATTTGGTGTATGAAATTGTGGATAACTCGATAGACGAAGCATTAGCGGGTTACTGCACAAAAATTGACGTTGAAATTTTAGATGACGGTATCATCCGTGTTACCGACAACGGCCGTGGTATTCCTGTTGGTATTAACCCGCAGAAGGGTATTCCGACGGTTACGGTTGTATTTACCATTTTGCACGCAGGCGGTAAATTCGGCGGTGGTGGATATAAGGTATCTGGCGGTCTTCACGGTGTTGGTGCCAGCGTTGTTAACGCACTTTCAAACTGGCTTGAGGTTGAAGTCATGGACGGTAAAAATATCTACAAGCAGCGCTATGAAAAGGGTAATATTGTAACCGATTTAACCGTTATCGGTGAAACGAATGAAACAGGTACAACCGTTACCTTTAAGCCCGACCCGACCATTTTTACCGATACCACAACATACGATTATGACATTCTGCTTAACCGTTTAAGAGAGCAGGCATTTTTAAATGCAGGTATTCGCGTTGTTTTAACCGATAAGCGTACGGATGAATCAATACCCACCATTGGCAAGAGTGATGACCTTTGCTTTGAAGGCGGTATTAAGTCTTACGTTGAATATTTGCTTAAGGGTATTAAAAAGGAAAGCTTAATAGGCGACGTTATTTATCTTTCGGGCAGTAAGAAGGATGAGACCGCTGAAATTGCGCTTTTGTGGTCAACCGCTTACGATAATAAGATTCTTTCCTTCGCAAACACCCTTCACACCATTGACGGTGGTACACACGAACAGGCATTTCGTCAGACTGTTACCCGTGTTGTAAACAAATATGCTCATGATTTTAAGAAGTTAAAGGAATCTTCAGACAACCTTAAGGCCGACGATATTATGGAAGGCTTGGTGGCTGTTGTATCGGTTAAGCTTGCCGATGCGCAGTTTGAAAGCCAGACCAAGGCAAAATTGGGTAATACCTCTGTAGGTCAGTTGGTACGCGATATTGTAAACGATCAGCTTTATAAATTCCTTGAAGAAAACCCTGCCGATTCTAAAATTGTTATCGACAAGGCAATTGCCGCATCTAACGCGCGTGAAGCCGCACAAAAGGCCCGTGAAGCATCACGTAATAAGGCAGGTATTGGCAGTAAGACCAGAATGCCTGAAAAATTAACCGACTGTATTTCAAACGACCCCACAAAGACCGAAATTTACATTGTCGAGGGTGATTCGGCAGGTGGTTCGGCAGTTGAAGGTAGAAATGCAACCTATCAGGCAATTTTGCCGCTTTGGGGTAAAATGCTTAACGTTGAAAAGGCACGCGAAGATAAGGTTTACGGCAATGATAAGCTTACACCTGTTATCACCGCGCTTGGTGCAGGTATTGGCGAAAACTTTGATATTTCTAAGCTTCGTTATGACAAAATTGTTATTATGGCCGATGCCGACGTTGACGGTAGCCATATCAGAACACTTTTGCTTACATTCTTCTTCCGTTATATGCCTCAGCTTATTGAAACAGGTCATATTTATTTGGCTCAGCCGCCCCTTTACCGTATTTCAAAGGGTAAGCAGCATTTTGACGTGTTTACTGATGAAGAAAAGGCACTTAAGGTTGAAGAATTGGGCGCAGGCGTTGACGTTCAGCGTTATAAGGGTCTTGGTGAAATGGACCCCGAACAGCTTTGGGAAACCACACTTGACCCTGAAAGAAGAACCTTCTTACAGGTTACAATGGCGGATGCCGCTTTGGCAGATGAAACCTTTACCGTTTTGATGGGCGAAGAGGTTGAACCCCGCCGCAAATTTATTGAAGACAACGCAATTTATGCGACTGACTTGGATATTTAAGGAAAGGAGCGAGAAAAATGGCAAAACAAGAAAAGGTTTATTGGCCCGAAAGCAGTGAAACTAAAATTCTTCCTGTTGAAATTACCGACGAAGTAAAGCAAAGTATGCTTCAGTATTCAATGTCGGTGCTTGTAGGCCGTGCTTTACCTGACGTTCGTGACGGTCTTAAACCCGTTCACCGCCGTATTCTTTACACCATGTATGAAAACGGCTTAACCCCCGAAAGCAAATACCGTAAGTGTGCCGACACCGTTGGTACGGTGCTTGGTAGATATCACCCCCACGGTGATGCCAGCGTTTACGATGCAATGGTTCGTATGGCGCAGGATTTCTCACTTCGTTATCCTTTAATTGACGGTCACGGTAACTTTGGTAACATTGACGGTTACCCCGCTGCTGCTTACCGTTATACCGAATCTCGTATGAACCGTCTTTCATACAGTATGCTTGACGATATTAAAAAAGATACTGTTGATATGATGCCAAACTATGACGACCGTTTGGAAGAGCCTGAGGTTTTACCTGTTCGCTTCCCGCAGCTTTTGGTTAACGGCTCTTCGGGTATTGCCGTTGGTATGGCAACCGAAATTCCGCCCCATAACTTAGGTGAAGTAATTGACGCGATGTGCTGTCTTATTGACAACCCCGATGCCGATTTGCCCGAGCTTTGCGAGCATATCAAGGGACCTGACTTTCCGACAGGCGGCATTATTATGGGCAGAAGCGGTATCCGTGCCGCTTATGCGACAGGCCGCGGTAAGATTGTTGTTCGCGGTAAGGCTGAAATTGAAGAAACCAAGAACGGCAAATTCCGTATAGTTATTACCGAAATTCCGTATAAGGTACGTAAAAAGGATCTTGTTAAGCATATTTATGACCTTGCGGCTGAAAAGAAAATTGAAGGCATTGATGACGTTGTTGACTATTCTTCACAGCGTGACGGCGGTATGCGTATCGTTGTTGACATTAAAAAGGATGCCAACCCGCAGGTTGTTCTTAACAAAATTTATAAAAATACTGCTTTACAGACTACCTTTGGCGCAATTTTGCTTGCTATTGTTAACGGCAAGCCGCAAATTCTTACCTTAAAAGAGATGCTGCAAAATAGCATTGACTTCCAGTATGAAATTATCCGCCGCAGAACTGAATTTGACCGCAAGAAAGCGGCTGAGCGCGCCCACATTTTAGAGGGTCTGAAAGTTGCGCTTGACTTTATTGATGAGGTTATTGCAATTATCAGGGGCAGTAAGACAATTGCTGAAAGTAAGGAAACCTTATCAGAACGCTTTGGTCTTGACGATATTCAGACCACCGCTATCGTTCAGATGCAGTTAGGTAAGCTTGCCGGTCTTGAAAAACAGAAAATTCTTGATGAATTGCAGGAAAAGTTGGACTTCATCAAGGAATGTGACGCTATTTTAGCTTCTCGCGAAAGAATTTTGGACATTGTTAAGACTGAAAGCCTTAACCTTCGCGATAAATATTCAGATGAACGCCGTACCGAAATTTCCGACGTTTTGGGCGAGGTTGATATTGAAGACCTTATTCCCGAAGAGGAATGTGTGCTTACAAAAACCGTTAACGGTTATATTAAGCGCTTACCTGCAGACACTTATAACGTGCAAAACCGTGGCGGTCGCGGTATTACCGGTATGACCACCCGTGAAGATGACATTGTTGAAAATATGTTTGTCTGCTCTTCACACGATTATGTAATGCTCTTTAGTAACCTTGGTCGTATGTACCGCATTAAGGCTTATGAAATTCCCGAAGGCAGCCGTACGTCAAAGGGTATGAATATGGTTAATATTGTTCCCCTTATGCCGGGTGAAAAGATTACCGTTATTTTACCTGCAAGCGAATTGGATGAAGAAAAATATATCGCAATGGTTACCAAAAAGGGTACTATTAAGCGTACGAAGGTGTCGGAATTCAGAAATACCCGTCGCAGCGGTATTATTGCAATTTCTATTGATGAAGATGATGAGCTTGCATTTGTAAGAATGACCGACGGTAAGCAAAACCTCTTCGTTGCAACCAAAAACGGTCTTGCAATTCAGTTTAAGGAAACCGACGTTCGCGCAATGGGACGTAATGCCCGCGGTGTGCGTGCAATTAATATGCGTGCGGGTGACGAGGTTGTTGATATGGCGGTAACCGTCCAGGATACCAAGCTTCTTACAATTACCGAAACAGGCTATGGACGTATCAGTCCTATCAGCGATTACCGTATTCAGTCACGTGGCGGTAAGGGTCTTACCAACTATCGCACCGAAAAATACGGTCGCGTTGCGGCAACAATACCCGTAACCGGCGAAGAAGATATTATTATGATCGCTTCAAACGGTATTGTTATACGTATATTTACAGGTGATATTTCAACCTTCAGCCGTCCTGCAAAGGGTGTTCGTGTAATGCGTGTTGCAGAGGGTGAAAAGATTCTTTCTGTCGGCTTGGCCGAGCATAATGAGGATGAGGTAAACGACAAGCCTGAAGAGGCTGATGCCGATGCAGGCGTGGTTGATACTGCCGCGCTTGAGGCTGAAAACCGTCAGGCAGAGGAAGAAATCATCGAAAACGAAGAAAATTAAACTGCGGTTAAAGGCGCCGCTAAAAAAACGGCGCCAAAATTTCTTGAAAAGGTGAATTTTATTAAAATGAAATGTCCGCGTTGTAATTTTGAAAGAGAAGCGCCTTTTAAGTTTTGCCCGATGTGCGGTATGAACTGTGTTGAAAGTGATGAGCCTTTAAACTCAAGCGTTGAAGAAGCTTTACCTGAAACAGAGCAACCGCCCGTGCAACCAACAGTCACCACCTTTGTAAGGCGGGTGCCTTATGGGCTTACCGAGCAAACTTATAAGGAAAGGAAAGGAATTCGCAAGCTTTCGCGTGTAAGCGGCGGCGCGTTTTTAACCCTTTCGTTTATCTCTGCATTAGTTGCAAATGTTGTTTTTATTGTACTTTTGATATGCGGTTTTTCTCCCGAAAAGGCATATGCATTATTTGATGACCCGTTTGTTCAACAATATTTTCAAATTACGGTGTCAAGCTTTATGTTTATTGTCCCGTTTACCTTGTTTTATAAGCTTTCGGGTCATAAATTAAGTAAAATTATTAATTTTTCATTGCCTAAAACAAAGGCCTGGTTTCCGATAATTTTAATGGGCATTGGCTTTTGTGCCTTTGCAAACATTGCAACAGGTATGGCAGCCAGTATTTTTGAGGGAATGGGCATTAATTATGACGTCGATTTTGGCGAAAGCCCCAAGGGCTTTATTGGTGTAACCCTTTCTGTAATTGCAACGGCTATTGTACCGGCTTTGGTTGAAGAATATGCCTGCCGCGGTCTTGTAATGGGGTCGCTTCGCAAATACGGTGACGGCTTTGCCGTTCTGGTGTCATCAATTTTATTCGGTCTTATCCACGGCAATTTTCAGCAAATACCCTTTGCATTTATGGTGGGTCTTATTTTAGGCTTTGTAACCGTTAAGTGCGAATCTATTCTGCCGGCAATGTTTATACATTTTTATAATAATTTGTCGTCACTTGTTTTTGATTACGTGTTTGCCGATATGGCGGTAAATATTCAAAACGTTATTTACACAATTTATCTTATTGTTTGCTTGCTTATCGGCATTTTTGCACTTTTATTTCTTAAAAACAATACTGAAATATTTAAGTTTAAGCCTGCTTCTACCGAAGCGGGTGAAAAACAAAAATTTAAATGGTTCTTTACTACCGAAATTATTATTATAATGATAATTGTATGTGTGGTTGAATCACTGCAGTATTTTGTTTAAATTTATTTTTTAAGGAGAGATTATTATGGGCACAGCATTACCTACAACACCTGATTACAGCACAGCATTACCTGAAAGCGGTGGTATGACTGCTTTTGGCGGCATGGCAATTGGAACACTTTTTGCTTTTTTAGGTATATTTTTTATATTTGTTTTAATTGGGGCAACCATTACAATTGTTTTTCAAGGTATTGGCATTATGAAAATGCATCAAAAGCTGGGTCTTAAAAATGGTTGGATGGCTTTTGTGCCATTTCTTAATCAATATGCTTTGGGTAAGGTTGCAGAGCAATACATAAAAGAAAATGGTAAAAAATCATTAAAGTTTTCTGTAATATTACTTATTTCTAACATTTTACCGATGATAATTATAAGTATATATTTAATATTTGCTTTTTTTGCCGGTATGAGTTTAGGATTTTCCGGTGCGTCTGATTTTGATATTCAGACAACAACTTCTGTTATGTCTGCTGTTTTTTGTTTAGTGTATTATCCAATTGTTATTGCAATTTCAGTTATTCAGTATGTTGCTTTGTGGCGTATATATGCAATATTCAGTAACGAAAATGCCACACTTTTCCTTATTCTTTCAATTTTTGTATCCTTTGTTACTCCTTTTCTTATTTTTGCTATCCGCAACAACGAGCCTTGCTGTGTTGAGATTAAGCCAAATGAAGAGGTACCGGTTATAGAAGAATTACCGGTTGATATGTAACTCTTATTAAGGAGTTGATTTTATGTTAAATTTTTTAAGTACTATGCCTGAAGCTTTATTAAGACCCTCAGTCGAAGATATGATGCCGATTTTTATTCTGGTTTTTTATCTTACATTTTTTGTTGTATTTTTTGGTTTTATTTTTGTACTTTGGATTTTTAAAGCAATTGCAGTTTTTAAGTTGAGCAAAAAATTAAATCTTCAGATACCGTGGATAGGTTTTATTCCTTATGCATTACCTTTTGCTTATGGCCGTATTGCTGAAATGTATAATAAAAATCATTTCAAAAAACCAATTAAGTTTTCAATTTTGCTTTTAATTCTTCAATTTGTACCAAGCGTGTTAATAGGGTTCTTTTATATCTTTTTCTTTGCGTTTATGCTTATTGCAACTTCCTTAATGGCTGTTCCGTCTATGCAACTTGTAGGAATTCTCTTATTTCTAATTTTCTATTTATTGTTTTTCATGCTGTTAATGACAATAACCTTTGTTGTGAATTTCTTTAATTATCTTGCTTGCTGGAATGTTTTTGCAATATTTGCAGGAGAAAAGAATATACTTTACTTTATTCTTTCATTAACATTGGGAATTGAACCATTTTTACTTTTTGCGCTTCGCAACAAGGAACCTCAAAATTTAAAGGAAGAATTTATTCCACAAGCAATTGAGGTTGTAGAAGAAGATTAAATTGGGGTTTATAAGCCTTCCCCTTGAGGGGAAGGGGGACCACGGCAGTGGTGGATAAGGTGGAAAACCGTTTAATCACTGCAAATTACACCTCATCAGTCACTTCGTGACAGCTTCCCCTCAAGGGGAAGCCTTGCCCGATAAACCATAATATGTAATTTTAATATTAAAGCGGTAGAAACTAAATAGTTAATTTCTACCGCTTTTTTTAGGTGATAAAATGAACAAGGAATTTATGAAGCTGGCAATTACCGAAGCCCAAAAGGCTGCGCAAAAGGGTGAAGTGCCCGTGGGTGCTGTTATTGTGAAAAACGGTGAGCTTATTGCCGCAACGCACAATTTGCGTGAAGAAAAGCAAAACGCATTGTCCCACGCTGAAATTGAAGCAATAAACACGGCTTGTCAAAAGCTTGGTAGCTGGCGGCTTGATGATTGCGAAATGTACGTCACGCTTGAACCGTGTCCCATGTGTACGGGCGCAATTATTAACGCGAGAATTAAAACTGTGATTTTTGGCGCTTATGACAGCAAAATGGGTTGTATGGACAGTGTGATAAATTTGTGCGATTATCCCTTTAACCATAAGCCGGAAATTTACGGCGGCATTATGGAAGACGAATGTCTTGCAGTTTTGCAAAATTTCTTTAAAAATTTGCGTGAAAACGGGTAAAAAACCGCCCTTTTACAGCCTTTCAGTTTTTTAAAAATGACCAAACCTACATAAAAAAGAAATTAAACGCCTGAAAACAAGACTTATTTTTTTGATTTTAAAGTGAATTTTGGGATAATTTCAAGATAAATTAAAATTAGTACGTAAGCCATTAATGAAATTATACTTAAAAGTATTATGTAAACCAAAATATTTTGAAGTTTTAGTGCCTTTAATATGGTGTTAAAAATAAAGCTTACCGAAAATGCGGTGATAAGCGGCAGGCATAAATCGTTTAAAAATGAAATTTTAGCCTTGCTTATTTTTACAAGCCTTCCTACGTTTAAAAGACAGGTAAGCAAATTTGAAAAATACATTATAATGATAAAGCCGTTTATCCCCATTCGCGGCAGCATAACAAGAATTAAAACAATTCTTATGGCGGAATCACTGATGGCAGTTCTGAAGGTGAAGGCTTGTTGATCAAGTCCTTTTAAAATACCATCGCAAATGCTGTCAAGGTACATAAGCGGTACAATGGGTGACAGGGCTTTAAGCAAAAAGCCGACGTCTTGGCTTTTGTATATTAAAATTCCGATTTTTTCGCCACCCACAAAGAACAATGCACCGCAAAACAGACCGCAAAGCAGGGTTAGTTTTATAATTTTTTCGCTTGCTTTTTTAATTGCAAGGCGGTTTTGTTGGGTTACGGCCTCACTGATTTCGGGAATTAGTAAGGTTGATACGGAATTTAGTATAGCAGACGGGAAAAACAGTAAGGGCAGCGCCATACCCTTTATCATACCAAACTGTGAAAGCGCATTTGAGCCGCTGTATGGGAATTTCGCAAGATTTTTTGGCACAAGTATATTTTCGCCTGTACGCAGCAGAGAATTTAAGTATCTTCCGCCCGTTATAGGTACGGTTATGTGAAGAATTTTTTTAACTGTGCCGCTTAAGGCTTCACCTCTTTGTTTTTTTACTGCTTTTATATCGAAAAGATACGACAATAAAAGTAATAAAAAGCCAAAGGCTTCTGCCAGGGCATCACCTAAAATAATACCAAAACAGCAGGCGGCAAGACCTTTTTTAATAAATAGGTTTATAAATGATACAATAACTATAATTCGGGCAGCTTGCTCAAAAATCTGACCGACAGAATTGGGTGTAATTTTTCTTTTTGCAACAAAATATCCTCGAAAGCAGGCTGAAACGCCCATAAACGGTAAAGATAACGGCAAAATCTTAAGTGCCGCTACCGTTCTTTGATCCCCTAAAAGAGTTTTGCCTATAAAATTTGCCCCAAAATATATAACTGCCGCTGAAAATGCCGCTATAAAAAGGGTTAGCGTTATTGCACGGTTTAATATATGCTTGCAGTTTTGCGGTTTTTCCCGGGCAATTTCTTCGGCGCAAAGTCGGGTAACTGCGGTTGAAATGCCGCTTGTGGCAAAGGTTGAAGCCAAAACATAGACAGAAAAGACTATTTGATAAAGTCCAATACCTTCACTGCCGATTTTGCCCGACAGCCAAACCTTGAAAATTATGCCCGCAAAGCGTAAAAGCAGTGAAGTTGCTGTAAGCATTGCGGCATTTTTAATAAAAACTCTTTTTTTAATAAAGCATCGCCCCGAAAAAGTTTATATTTAATTCTATGACAGCAGTGCTTTATTAATGAGTATTGAAAATTATGTAAAATTTTAGTATAATGGTAGTTATGAGGAAGTGATAACATGGCGTCACCTTTAGCGGACAAGCTTCGTCCCACTAAAATAGAAGAGGTTTTCGGGCAAAAGCATATTTTGTCGGACGGTAAGGTGCTTAGGAAAATTATTGATTCGAAGCAGATACCAAACCTTATTTTTTACGGTCCGTCGGGTGTGGGTAAGACCACCGTTGCAAACATAATTGCTGAAAATTGCGGCAAAAAGCTGTGTTATCTTAATGCGACCACCGCTTCTACCGCCGATATTAAGGAAATTATTGCAACTATCGGCACCTTTGAAAGCAGTAACGGCATTTTACTTTATCTTGATGAAATTCAGTATTTTAATAAAAAACAACAGCAAATTTTGCTGTCTTACATTGAAAACGGTGATATAACACTTATTGCATCTACTACTGAAAACCCGTTTTTTTACGTATATAATGCAATTTTGAGCCGTTCAACCGTTTTTGAATTTAAATCCCTTTCGCGCGATGATATTATGGGGGTTATAACCCGCGGTGTTTCTATTGTAAGCGAAGAAAAGGGTAAAAATATAAACATAAGTGATGATGCCGTTAAAAAAATTGCAACCTCTGCCAACGGTGACGTAAGAAAGGCGCTTAACACCCTTGAATTATGCCTTGTTACGGCTGAAACAAGTGATGATATAACCGTAAGTGATGAACTGCTTGAAGAAATTTTGTCGGCCAATTCGGTAAGATATGACCGTGAGGGCGACCAGCATTATGACATAATTTCAGCTTATCAGAAATCAATGCGTGGCTCTGACCCGGATGCTGCGGTTTATTATCTTGGAAGACTGCTTGCCGCGGGGGATCTGCCAAGTGCCTGCAGAAGACTGCTGGTTTGCGCAAATGAAGATGTGGGGCTTGCTTATCCGCAAATAATTCCCATTGTAAAGGCGGCAGTTGATACGGCAATGATGGTGGGACTGCCCGAAGCTCGCTTGCCGCTTGCAAATGCTGTCATTCTTGTTGCAACTGCGCCAAAATCAGTGTCGGCACATGATGCCATAAATGCCGCAATGGATGACATTCAGCGGGGTATCGGCGGTGATATTCCGCGCCATTTGCAAAATAAGCACTGTGACGGTGAGGATGCCGAGATTGTCGGTCAGCATTATAAATATCCGCACTCGTATCCGGGACATTATGTAAACCAACAATATCTACCTGATGAAATAAAAGATAAAAAATATTATAAATTCGGGGACAATAAATTTGAACAAAGCTCTAAAGAATATTGGGATAAGATTAAGAGGTGAAAAAAGTGAAAGAAAACACGTTGCCTAAAAAGACTACTATACTGTGGCAGATAAGGGTTATTGTGATTGCTTTTATATTAGCTTCCCTTTGTCTTTATTTTGTACCTTTTTTTAGTTTTTTAAAGGTTGCCGCTATCGTTATTGCGGTGCTTGGTGTTTTAATTGCTTTTTTATATCTTCCTTTCTTCTTTAAAACCTATAAGATTATCTTGTCAAACGATGCGGTTATTGTAAAATTCGGCATTATTATAAAGATTGAGCACATTATGCCCTATAAACGAATGATATATGCCCAAAGCTTTGAAACCCCAATGGCAAGAATTATGGGTGTAACCGCTGTAAGACTTAAGGCGGCGCGCAGTTATCTGCATGTGGCTGAAATTGAAAAAGAATCGGCACAGTCTATAATAGACTTTTTAGCAGAGGGGGAATCGCGTGAATAAGACCTATCGTGCACACCCCTTGATGATATTTAACTTTTTGAAGCCGTTTTTGTTTGTGTTGCTTATTCCCGTTGTGCGCGGGGTGATTCAGTATTCCGCAAGCGGTGAATATGACAGTATTTTATATTTTGAAATTATTTTGCTTGTTGCTCTTTTTGTTATCGGTTTACTGCGATGGTGGTGCTTTAAGCTTATTTTAAACGAAGAAAAGCACACAATTACCGTTGTAAGCGGGTTGTTTTTCAGAAGAACGGCTAAAATCAACGTTGACAGACTTTCATCCGTTCAGACAAAGCAAAATCCGCTTGAGTTTATTTTCAGGGCGGTAACCTTTCGCCTTAATACCGAAGCGGGCAACCTTAACCACGCTGATTACGAGTTTAAATTAAGCGTAAAAGCCAGTAAAGAGGTTTCAACTCTGCTTTACGGTAAGGGCGAACAAAAGAAAATAAGGTTTTCACTTTATAAAATTGCCGTGCTTGCGGCCACAACGTCTTCTGCCTTTACGGGCATTATCGTAGGTGTACCGCTTATTTACAGGGCAGGTAATTTGCTTGAAATTGCAATAAGTGATATGCTTTTAAGCGAGCTTAACAATATTTCACAAAAGGTTGAAACCTATTTTCCGCCGGTTGTTAACACAATTTGTCTTGTTTTGCTGTTATCATACGCTTTTTCGTTCTTTTATTCGTTGTTTAAGTATCTTAATTTTCAGTTAAGGCTTGGACAGGATAAAATTGAAATGCTTTCGGGTATATTTGTCCGTACCCGTACCGCCTTTAAAAAAGCCGCAATTAATAACGTACGAATTGAACAGTCTTTTTTGATGGTTTTGCTCCGCCGTTTTGCCATGCGAGTAAGTGTTGGCGGTTACGGTGAAAGCAAAAGCAGGTCGGAGGTTGTAATACCTTTAGAAAAGGGACAGGAAATAAGGAAGCACTTTGCAGAATATTTGCCGTTTTTTAAATGTGACACGGGTGTGTTTATAAAACCGAAGGCAACTTCTTTAAACCGCAGCCGTTTTCTCTTCTTTCCGGGAATATATTTTATTTTAGCGGGTGTTTCGGCAATTATTTTAGGTCTTCGCTTTGAAGATTTTACACGTTTCGTGCTCTTCTGCCTTTGTGTGGTTTGCTCGATAATATTTGTTCACGCCTGGTTTTGCCTTTTTGAATGCTTTAAAGGTAAGGTTGATTTTGGTGAAAACGTGTTTATCCGCAGTCGAAAGGGCTTTAAAACCTGCGAGCTTTACTGCCCGAAGGAAAACGTTGGCGAAATTAAGCTTGTTCGGTTTCCTGCAGATATGTGGCACAGTACCTGCCGTTTAAGAATCACGGTCAGAAGTGAACGCGCCGACAGTCTTTGTGTACGGCATCTTGATTATGAAACGGTTAAGAAAACCGTAAACGAATATTTTGAAATTAATGCATAAATTCACAGTATTTACCCAAAATAATAAAAATGTTTCACGTGAAACATAGGGGTGATACTGTGAATTTGTTTTTAGAATGTATAAAAGCCTTTGCAGTGGGCGGTGCGCTATGTGTGATAGGTCAGCTGCTTATTGACTGCACGAGGCTTACCCCTGCACGTATACTGGTGTCGTACGTTGTGTCGGGTGTAATACTTACAGGTGTCGGTATGTACGGTGCGGTGGTTGATTTTGCAGGAGCGGGCGCAACGGTACCGCTTACCGGCTTTGGTTATAGCCTTGCAAAGGGTGTTGAAAAAGCGGTTGATGAATACGGTCTGATAGGTGCTTTAAACGGTGGACTTACCGCAACTGCGGCAGGCATAACCGCCGCGGTGCTTATGGGTCTTATAATGGCACTAATATTTAAATCACGTGATAAATAAAAAGCCGCGGTTAAATACCGCGGCTTTAATATTTAAATCTTAGTTTATTTTTCAAATCCGTCTTTACCGTGGCGGATAAAGGCAATTATAATTGAAATTACGTTAAAGGATTCGCAGATAATACCGCCGATAGAGAAAACCGCTATATTATATGAAAGCCAGGCGGGAGTAACGGCGAAAAGGCGCACCATTCTTATTGCTTTTCCGTCATCCCTCCACATTGCCAAGGTGTAAGCAATTTGAGTTATTGCAATTATAAAGGAAAACACCGTTGCAATTATCAGTGGGGTTGTCCAGACCTTTTCAATTAAAAAGACCGAAATAAAGGGTACAATTATATATCCTAAGCATATTGCAATTAAAATAGGTATTTTGCGTAGTTTTTTATTCAATAACACAAAGGTGTTTGTAAATGCAATTAAGTTAATAAAAAATCCGTCATAAGCGCCAAGAAACAGATAACTTAGTCCAAAACCCATTGCCGCAAGGGTTTGTGTTATAAATAAATTGCGGTTATTTTTAAGCTGAAAAGAAAAAATTATCCCCGCACAGGACAAAACACTTAAAATTTGTGCTATTATATCCATAGAAACTTTCCTTTACTAGAATCTTTGACAATAATAATACAAATTTTTCTATGTGTCAATCTGAATTTTTGTATTTACAAGTAATTACTTTATTGGTATAATAATTTTGTAATTATTGATGTTTCACGTGAAACATTTCACGTTTCGGAGGTTAAAATGGGAAAAATTATCTCGGTTGTTAATCAAAAGGGTGGTGTCGGCAAAACCACAACTGCTGTTAATCTTGCGGCCGCTGTCGGTATTGCAGGTAAAAAAGTCCTTATAGTAGATGCCGACCCGCAGGGTAACACCACAAGCGGCTATGGCATTTCAAAGAAAAACGTTAAAATTTCTACATACGAGCTGCTTGTAGGTACAGGCAAAATTGAAAATGCTATATTAAAAACCGAATATGAAAAGGTTGATATCGTGCCTGCTTCAATTGACCTTGCTGCGGCCGAGCTTGACCTTATAGAGCTTGAAAACCGTCAGGACCAGCTTAAAATGGCGCTTAGCATAGTGCGCGATAAGTATGACTATATATTCATTGACTGTCCGCCGTCACTTGGACTTATCACAATTAATGCTTTGAATGCAAGCGATACCGTGCTTGTGCCGATACAGTGCGAATATTTTGCGCTTGAAGGCCTTTCACAGCTTATGGCAACCGTTCGCCAGGTAAAGCGCCTTTATAACCCCACAATTGAAATTGAGGGTATTGTGCTTACAATGTACGACGGTCGTTTAAATCTTACCGGTCAGGTTGTGGGCGAAATTAAAAAATATTTTTCTGATAAGCTTTATAAAACCGCTATTCCACGTGCGATAAGACTTTCGGAAGCTCCGTCATTCGGTATGCCGATTCAGTACTATGATAAGCGTTCAAAGGGTGCGGCGGCTTATAATGACCTTGCTAAAGAATTTTTAAAGAAAAACAGGAGGGCGTAAACAATGGCAGTTAAAAAAGGCGGTCTTGGCCGCGGACTTGATTCTTTGTTTAATGAAAACGCTACTGAAGAAAACGGCGTATTAAAGCTTAATATAAATGATATTGAACCCAACCGCGAACAGCCACGAAAGGACTTTGATGAAGACTCTGTTTCAGAGCTTGCGGATAGCATTGCACAACACGGTTTAATACAACCTATTGTGGTTACACCACTTTCTAATGGCAGATATAGTATAGTTGCAGGTGAAAGACGTTGGCGCGCTTGCCGTATGGCAGGCTTAAATGAAGTGCCGGTTATTGTTAAGGATGCTTCAAAGCAAGAGCTTATGGAAATTGCCCTTATAGAAAACCTTCAGCGCGAAGATTTAAACCCCGTTGAAGAGGCTTTCGGCTACCGTTCACTTATTGACGGTTTTGGTCTTACACAGGAGCAGGTGGCAGAGCGTATGGGCAAATCGCGTTCAGCCGTTACAAATGCACTGCGTCTTTTAAATCTTAATGATGATGAGCTTACCGCTTTAAGAAGCGGTGTTATCAGCGCAGGTCACGCGCGTTGTCTTATCGGTGTTGAAGATGCTGATATACGCGCTAAAATGCTCACAGCAGCCTCTGACGGCGCTTCTGTGCGCGACCTTGAAAGAATGGCACAGCTTGCTAAAAAGCCCGCTAAAGCCCAAAAGAAGGAAGAAAAGAACAAGCTTTACAGTGAGGTTGAGTTATCGCTTCGCAGTGAGCTTCACCGCAAGGTCAAAATTGTTTCTACCGGTAAGGGTAAGGGCAAAATTACAATTGAATTTTACAGCGATAAAGAGCTTTGCGATTTTGCAAACAAATTGACCGACTAAAAATTTATATATAACTTGATTTTTAAAAAATCGCGTGATATAATAAGTGAGTAAATTAATCTTTGGAGGATAAAACCATGAAACGTATTCAGACATTAGATACTAAAAATCTTTGTGAAAGCGCTAAAAACGGCGGTTGCGGCGAATGCCAGACTTCTTGTCAGTCTGCTTGCAAAACAAGCTGCGGCATTGCTAACCAGGAATGCGAAAACAAAGCAAACTAATTTAAACTGATTTGAATTAAAACGCAAATGCCGCCGTTTTGGCGGCATTTGTTTTGAGAAGGGAAAAATAAATGATTCATTCCTATAAAATGGGCGGTCTTAATATCGTGCTGGACGTATATTCCGGTTCGGTTCATCTTGTGGATGAAATTGCTTACGACATTATTGAGATGTACGAAGCTAAAACCCGCGAAGAAATTATTGATATAATTATTGCAAAATACGGCGAAAGTGAAAATATAACAGCAGAGGAAATTATCGAATGCTGTGATGATATTGAGCAGCTTAAAAAAATGGGCAAGCTTTTTACTCCCGATACCTTTGAAGCAATGGCGGGGGATTTAAAGCAAAGAAGCGCAGGGGTTGTAAAGGCACTTTGTCTGCACGTTGCGCATACCTGCAATCTTAACTGCTCTTACTGCTTTGCAAGTCAGGGCAAATACCACGGTGACAGGGCTATTATGAGTCTTGAAGTAGGTAAAAGAGCGCTTGATTTCTTGATTGAAAATTCACATGGCAGAAGAAATCTTGAGGTTGACTTTTTCGGCGGCGAGCCGCTTATGAACTTTGATATGATAAAGGAATTAGTTGCTTATGCCCGAGTTCGCGAAAAGGAAAGCAATAAGAACTTCCGTTTCACACTTACTACAAACGGTGTGCTGGTTGACGACGACGTTATTGAATTTGCAAATAAGGAAATGAGCAACGTTGTCTTGTCGCTTGACGGCAGAAAGGAAGTTCACGACCGCTTCAGGGTTGACTATGCAGGTAACGGCAGCTGGGAAAAAATTGTTCCAAAATTCCAGCACTTTGTTGAAAAGCGTGGCGGTAAGAATTACTATATGCGTGGCACCTTTACCCACGCTAACCCCGACTTTTTGAAGGATATAGAAGAAATGCTTAATTTGGGCTTTACTGAGCTTAGTATGGAGCCTGTGGTCTGTGACCCTGCTGACGCTTCAGCCTTGACAGAAGATGATAAGCCGATAGTATTTGAGCAATATGAAAAGCTGGCCGAATTAATGCTTAAAAGACACCGCGAGGGCAAGCCCTTTACGTTTTATCATTATATGCTTGACCTTAAGGGTGGCCCTTGTATTTATAAGCGCATTTCGGGCTGTGGCTCGGGTACGGAATATATGGCGGTTACTCCTTGGGGCGACCTTTATCCCTGCCATCAGTTTGTGGGTGAAGAACGCTTTAAGCTTGGTGACGTCTGGTCGGGTGTCCTTAACAAAGAGGTTCAGAACGAATTTGCCGCTTGCAACGTTTATACAAGGGAAGAATGTAAGGACTGCTGGGCAAAGCTTTATTGCTCGGGCGGTTGCGCCGCTAATGCTTATCACGCGACAGGCTCGGTAAACGGTATTTACAGCTATGGCTGTGATTTATTCCGCAAGCGTATGGAATGTGCAATAATGCTTGAAGCCGCCAAAACGGTTGGTGAGTAATAATGACAACACCGATAGTTGATTTTGTTAAAAAATATGCCGATAGCGGAGATATTCGTCTTCATATGCCGGGGCATAAGGGTAACGGTCTTTTGGGTGTTGAGCAATACGATATAACCGAAATTGAAGGCGCAGACGTTTTATATTCTGCACAGGGCATAATAAAGCAAAGCGAGCAAAACGCGGCAGAGCTTTTTGAAACTAAAAAAACGGTGTATTCAACCGAAGGCTCTTCGCTTTGCATCCGCGCAATGCTTTATCTTGCAAAGCTCTATGCCAAAAGGCAAGGTCTTTCACCGCTTATTGCGGCAGGCCGAAATGCCCACAAAACCTTTTTGACCGGTGTTGCACTTTTGGGGCTTGAGGTTGACTGGCTTTTGCCCCAAAATACCGATTCGGTAATATCCTGTGAAATAACACCTGCATTTTTAGAAGCTTATCTTTCTGCTTGCAAACAAAAGCCTGTGGCTGTATATATCACAAGCCCTGATTATCTCGGCAACACAGCAGATATCAAGGGGTTGTCACAGGTGTGCAAAAAACACGGCGTGCTGTTGCTTGTAGATAATGCTCACGGTGCTTATCTTAAGTTTTTAAAGAATGACTGTCACCCGATTACTATGGGCGCTGATATGTGCTGTGATTCGGCACATAAAACCCTGCCGGTGCTTACAGGCGGTGCTTATCTTCATATTTCTCACACCACACCCGCCTTCTTTTGTGATAACGCTGAAACCGCAATGTCGCTTTTTGCTTCAACCAGTCCGTCTTATCTGATATTGCAGTCGCTTGACCTGGCAAATAAGTATATTTCAAATCAGTATTCAAATGAATTGGATAAAACGGTAGCATCGGTTACAGAGCTTAAGAATGAACTTTTGCGAAACGGTTATAATATAATAGGTAATGAGCCACTTAAAGTTACAATAGCAACAAAGGCTTACGGATATACAGGCTGTGATTTTGCAGAAATTTTAAAAAAGCAAAAAATAACCTGTGAATTTTCTGATCCTGACTATATCGTGATGATGTTTACACCGCAGATAAGCAAATCTGAAATTGAAAAAATCAAAAAAGTGCTGTTAGCAGTTAAAAAACTGACACCTATTAATATAACCGCGCCAAAAGCCGCATTAAGAGAAAAATGCTTGTCACCCGCACAGGCAATAAATTTGCCAAGTTATGAACTTCCGGTTTGCGAATGTGTCGGAAAAATTGCGGCTATACCCACAGTTATGTGCCCGCCCGCTGTGCCGATAGTGGTTTGCGGTGAAAAAATTGATGCTAAAGCAATTGAAAGTTTTAAGTATTACGGTATAAAAAAATGCCTGGTTGTGGATGAAAATTATTTTTAATTTTTTAAAAACTAATTTTTCGCCCTAATATGTATAATAGGTAGGCGACAGTGGTTTTGCCCCGCGTTTTTAAAGAAAATAGTTGTAAAAAAACACACAAAACCCAAGATGTTGTGGTCGAAAAAATTTTTAAAAAAAATTGAAAAAAAGTGTTGACAAAAGGGTGTTGAGTGTGGTATTATACTCTAGCGCTCTAACGAAGGGCGCAAAAAACGGACCTTGAAAATTAAACAACGACAATAATAAGGACCCGACAATTCTCGAGAGAAATTGAGAGAAAAGTTAAGTACTTTAAAAGTATTGAAGGACAGAATAATGCGTCAGCATTGTTCGGTTGAATGA
>JAZNOE010000050.1:0-16596 GCA_045580625.1 Acutalibacteraceae bacterium
CATTTATAAATCCTCCATTTGTGTTTTAGCTTGACTGGCAGGTCTCTGCTATAATAACACAAATGGAGGATTTTGTTTTTGTTCATCGGTAAACCTTCACTGAACCACGCGACTATCGCGTGGTTTTCGTTATACAAAAAACACGGCAGAGCTCAAGCTCTGCCGTGTTTATTTTTAAAAAGATTAATAACCGTTTTCTTCAAAAACGCTTCTGTTTTCAAGCACGTAACCGCGGATAGCGATTAAATCGTAAATTGAAGCGGCAACACCGATAACACCACCGAGAACAACGTTAATAACGATGCCGATGATAATGCTGGTAAGGCTGTTTTCATAAGACTGAACAATGCCTGTCCAAGGTGTTAAAACTGCCTTTGACTGCTTAAAACGGGTAACCGATGCGTAAATATTCCACACGCCGCAAACAATACCTGCGCAGGTAATGCACTGAATAATACCAATAATCAACCAGAAAATAGCACTTAGCTTTTCGCGTTCGGACAAGGTTTTTACAATTGTATCAAAATCCTTCATAATATCCCCCTAAATGATATTTTTATTTTAATTGTATTATATAAATCTCGACGTTATTTGTCAATGTTTTTGTTATATACCCTAGGGTAGAGCGAATAATCCGAACCCGCCTCAAAGCGGCCTATTTCGGCGCTTTTTACCCAATCCGTTCTTGTAAGGCCTATCCTTTAAATATTCGGCCCACTGATATGTCCGGTCAGTCTGAATACTGACAAAGCCACTACCGGCAAATGGTTTATTCGGGAATAACATACAGTCCGGGATGCTCTGAGATATATTCATCCAACACCTCATAAGCTTTAGCGCGGGAGATGCTGTAATCCTCAAGCGAATTATAACGCTTGGTATTTATTACGTGCTTATTATAATCAAGCTCGGTTTCATAATACTTTTTCCATATCATTTTATCGATATAGTTATGCGCCCTACCCGAAACGGTCGCGTCATCATCCTCGGTGAGCTTTAAAAGATAAGGCACACCTTCATCTCCAAGCTTATAAATGGCTTCAACGTCCATTTCCTTCAAAACACCCTGCTTATAAGCTTCGTAATTATAAGCTGCTACTACGTGGTTAACGTTAAACGTACCCAAAGCAATAAGCACACAGCCTGCAGTTACAAGCGCAACACGTAAAACCTTAACCTTTTTAATAAACAAACGAAGAATAACGCTTATAAACACAATTGCTAAAAACAGCATAAAGGCACTTGTGGTTATGCGAAGACGGGTCATACCAAGCTCGCGTATGTAGAGCACCATTTTTGAAAGTGCAGTAGCAATTATCATAAGGGTGAAAACACTTATAAACAAGCACACAAGACGGGATGACATAAATATTTTTTCATCCTTTTTGCGACTAAGCAAAAGGGTTAAGAAAATTATAACAAAATTTATTGCCGCAATAACCGACATTTCAAAAAAGCCGCGGCGGGCATAGGTTGAAAGGTTGAATTTATAGCCTTCGGGCAAGAATCCGCTGAAAGCGCTGAAGAAATACGCCAATTGAGAGAATAAATATGCAAGATAGCAGACCGAAATGACCGACAAAAACGAAACAACAATTGTGTTGTCAATACCGTTAAAGCCGCCGGGCCTTGCTTCGCGGCGCTGACTGAATTTTAGCGCAAAACAATAAGACACCATAAACGGAGCAATAAACAAGCCGAATATAGCCTTAAAGAAGGTGGCTGAAAGATTTTCAAAAAACTTTAACACAAAGCCGGCAAAGGCCGCGTCGGATGAAATTAAAAGCGGAATAATTACAAACAGCACCGGTATTGCAAGCACAATGCCGAGAAGCACCTTACCAAAGCCTGTTTTACGGTCACTTTTAACCGAAAACAGCGTTGCAATGCTTTTCGGAAGCTTGCCGAACATTTCACTGAAAATTTGCGTGAAAAGGTTTTTTACAAGCTCAAGATCACCTGAAAATTCACCAAAATTTACGAGTGAGCCAAACCATACCGCTGACAGCAGTAAATTTGCAACAAAGCCCCAAAACCTTACCGAGCCGTTAGACGTGATAAAGAAAATCGCGGGGGATGCAAGCGCTAAAATACCGCAAAGCAGTGAAAAGAAGGTTATTTTTGTTTTGTTGCCCCAAAGATAAGCGGTAACAACTGCAAAAAGCAAAACTGATGACACCGTATAACCAATTCTGAAGCCACCGAAAAGACCTAAAACGGTAAATACAATTGTTGCGGCGGCTATCAAAAACGCAAAAAAGGTATCCTTTTTAGTGATGGGAAAATAACGCGAAACCGCTTCTTCCTTTACTTCATTAACAATGTTTTCTGACACATTAATCACTCCTTATCAGGTATATATTTAATAATATCGCCGGGCTGACAGTCAAGCACTTTACAAATGCTTTCAAGGGTGGAAAACCTTACCGCCCTTGCCTTTCCTGTTTTCAGCACTGAAAGATTTGCCTGTGTTATGCCGATTTTTTCGGCAAGCTCTAAAGATGTCATTCTTCGGGTGGCCAAAACAATATCTAAATCAATTTCTATCATTTAATTGCCCCCTTTATATAGTTAAATCGTTTTCTTCGCGAAGCTCTACCGCTGACTGCATAACGTTTTTAAGCACGCGAAGCATCATACTTACAAAACCGCCTGCAAGCGCCACAAAGCCAAACGGCATATAAGAAAATGCACCGATAAGGGTAATAACTGCAATAACAATACAGCACCACGAAACCACCCTTAAGCAGGTAACGTTTGTGCTTATGAAAATTTTATCGGCCTTGATGTTGAAAAGCAGCTTTAAAAGTGAATAAATAATTACACCCGAAAATGCGGCACATGGATAAAAACAAAAGGCGAAGGTGCGGCTCAGACGTGTCATTGCTTCACCGTCGGGCGAAAAACCGCGGTAGCCTGTCATATAAGCCTTGAAAATCATCGGCCCGAAGATAGCAAAAAATACTAAAACTGCCGCCAATATAAAACAAACAACGATGGAAAGGGTCACAGACCTTTTTCTGCTCCACATAAAAATTACCTCGCTTTACATCATTTTCCAACCACATAATAACACCGAAATTATCGTTTGTCAATAATTAATTTATCGTTTAACGATAATTTTTATACAAAAGCAAAAAAAGCAGTCGCAAAATTGCGACTGCTTAAACATTAATTATTTTTCGTTTTTAAGAATTTTAAATAAACAAAAATCGCCAAAATCGGGAAAATTGCACCGAAAAGCATACCCGCTTTCATACCAAGCTGTTCAGGCATAAGCTTTAAGCCTTGTGCCAGTTGTGAAGCCTTCTCACTTGCAATAATAACGTCGGTTATAATACCAACCAGCTGCGGCGCAACCGATGCACCAAGATCACCGCCCGCCGCCATTAAGGCATAAATAAACACCCCGCCTTGCGGAAAACGGTTTGATGCCACAACAAGATTGCCCGGCCACAGCATTGAAACGCAAAAGCCTGTAAATGCGCAAGCAATGAGGCCAATCCAGCCGATATTGGAAACCGCCGCCACAACGTAACACACCGCGGCACCCACAGCACCCAAAGCAAGCACCTTTTCAATGTTTTTGCCCCGCTTTGCATAAAGAGTGCGCCCAAGACCTAACATTAAACCAAACATTGCCACGCCCAAAACGTCACCCCATACCTTGGGGATACCGAGCGCTTTTTCAATATAACCCGAAGCCCATTGCGCCATTGTACATTCGGCCGCGCCGCCCAAAAATATTGCCAGAACCGACAACCACACACCGCCGTTTTTAAGAAGCTTTAACGCGCCCGAAGTTCGCTTGGGTGTATCCATTTGGGGGATTTTACTGCCCATAAACAGGACGGTACACAAGAGGGGAATTATTGAAAAGGCCGCCAGAAGCCATTGCCAGCTTTCACCACCGAAGGCGAGTAAAAACAAAGTGCTTAAAATAACAACAAAAACCACACCCCAGGCATAAATTGAATGAAGCTTGCCCATTTCACGATCGGGGTCGGGGGACGGAATTGCGGCAATAACAGGGCTTATAAGCACTTCATTAAGACCGCTTGCGGCCGAAAAAATTATTGTACCAATGACAAGACCTATATATGCACTGTCGGGCAAGATAAGCGGCCACACGGCATAAACCAAAAAACCAAGAATTACAATTATGGGAATTGACTTTACGGTTTTTGACATATTAAAGCGGTGGGAAAACAGCGAAAGAATTAAATCCACTATAAGCTGGGTAACAAAATTCACAAGAATAAGCAACCCTAAAAGTGAATAAGAAATATTGTAAAGTGACCTGAAGGTCAAAAATAAAACAGGCGGTAAGTTACCCACAACCGACATTGTCAGATTCGCGGTGTAGCAAGCATATTTTACCCTTTTGAAATTTGAATCCATTTTACATTCCTTCAATGCTAAAAATTTCCAAAGGTCAGTATAGCATAACAAATTTTTATTTACAACAAGAAAAATGCCCTTACAGTAAAATAACTGTAAGAGCATTTTAATTTTAAATTGAAATCAGCATTCGCTTAATTTCTTTTCCAAAAGGCCGTTAATAACCACGGGGTCACCTGCACCCTTAAGTTCTTTCATACAAGCACCAAACAATGCCTGCTTAGCCTTAGTCTTGCCGTTTTTATAATCTTCAATTGCACGGGGGTTATCGCTGATAACCTTATCAATAACGCTTTCAATTGCTGATGTGTCAAGCTTTCTGTCAAGACCCTTTTCCTTGCAGTAAGCAACAGGGTCAACGTCTTCTTCAACAACGGCAATAAGAATTTTCTTACCTGCGTTACGGTTAATGCTGCCGCTATCAACCATTTTAATAATTGCGGCAAGCTTTTCAGCGGTGATGGCAAGCTCGTTAAGGGTTTTGCCATCCTTACGCAATACGCCTGCACAGTCGGTAAGAATCCAAACAGCGGCATCCTTTGTGTTGCAACCAAGTGCCACAACATCATCCAAAAGCTTGCAAAGCTTGTGGTTTTGAACCAGCACGTCAATTTCCTTTTCGGAAACGCCTGCGCTTCTGTAAATTTCGGCCCTTTCATCAACTGCAACCGGCTTGCTTGCCTTAATCTGTTCAAGCCATTCATCATCAATGATAATAGGCATAATGTTTGCATCGGGGAAATAACGGTAATCGGCTTCGGTTTCCTTATTTCTCATTGCAAAGGTCTTGCCGCTTACGTCGTCAAAACGGCGGGTTTCCTGCACAAGGTCTTCGGTTTCAAACTCAAGCGCATCAATGTGACGCTGTGCTTCATAACGGATAGCGCGGTCAATTGCTTCGAATGAGCTCATATTCTTAATTTCGGTACGAACGCCAAATTCTGTACTGCCTTCGGGGCGAACTGAAATATTAACGTCGCAACGCATTGCGCCTTCCTCACATTCGGAAATACCGCCCGAACGGAACATAGACTTAAGCTTATTAAGATAAAGCAAAACCTCTTCTGCACTGCGGAAGTCGGGCTGGGTAACAATTTCAATAAGCGGAACGCTTGTGCGGTTAAAATCAACAAATGAAGACTTGCCTTCGTGAACAAGCTTACCTGCATCCTCTTCCATATGAATCTGCTTAATACGGATGTCACGGTTGCCCTGTGATGTCTGAAGGGTTACACAACCGTTTGTGCAAATCGGGTGGTTAAGCTGTGTAATCTGATAAGCACAGGGAAGGTCAGGGTAATAGTAATTCTTTTTATCAAATGTGGTGTAGCGGCTAATTTCACAGTTAAGCATAAGACCTGCGGTAACTGCAAGCTCAACAACACGCTTGTTCATAATGGGAAGCATACCCGGCATACCACTGCAAGCGGGGCAAACACAGTCGTTTGCTTCTTTAGGGGAGGAATGACCGCCGCAAGAGCAGAATATTTTTGATTCGGTGCTTAATTCAACGTGTGTTTCAAGACCTATAACGAGTTCGTAATTCATATTATTCACCCATCCTTTCAACACTGCCTGCAAGACTTAATAAAACGCTTTCGCTGAATGCCTTACCCATAAGCTGAACACCGCCGCTTACAAGTGCGGGCAGGCCGATAAGGTTTGCAACAGCTGTAAACACGCTTTCTTCAAAAACCTTGCCGAATGCTTCCTCAATATCATAAGCTTCAAAGGAAGTCTTACTGCAAACGGGAGTCAGTACTGCGTCATATTCATTCATAAGCTCGGTAAATTTGTCGGCAATTACACGGCGAACCTTAAGCGATTTGCCATAGCATTCATCATAGCGGTTTTTAGAAAGCACGTCAGAGCCGTAAAGTATAACCGCCTTAGTAAGGAAGTTAAAGCCTTCGGTTCTGGTATTTACGTACAATTCATCAATGTCCTTATATTCCTTTGCGCGATAGCCGTATTTTACACCGTCATAACGTGAAACGTTGTTGCAGGTTTCGGCAGTCATAAGAATTTGCCAAGCGGTATTTGCAATGTCAAAAATATCAAGTGATATTTCATTCACTTCAACACCGTTTGCACGCAATTTATCTGCAAATGCAGTCACCATGGCGCAGGTTTCATCATCTGCTTTTTCAACAAGTTCTTTAATAATACAAACGCGCTTGCCGTTAATATCGGCATCACAGGAATAATCGTAAGCCGCATTTTTAAGGCTTGTGCCGTCCTTTTCGTCGTGACCGGCAATTACGTCCATAATGCCCTTGATGCCCTTAACGTCAGCGGCATAAACACCAAGCTGTTCACCCGAAGCCGCACAGGAAACCACACCGTAACGTGAAACAGTACCATAGGTAGGCTTCAAGAAATCAACCTTTGAAAGTGCTGCCGCACGGCGGGTAGCACCGTTCATATCAACACCCAATGCAGCGGTTACCTTACCTTGCGAAACAAGCTCGGCAGCGTCGCCCTTAAGGGTGGTTTCCTTTTCGGAATAATAAGAAAATTCGCCAACAAGGTCAAGACCAAATTCACCAACGTGGGTCTTGCCCGAAATAACATAACCCTTTTCTTCAAGGCGGGTTACGGCTTCAGCGCTGAAAAGCGGCTTAAAGCCTTCCAATATACGGGAGCCTGCGGTAGTCGGCGCGCCTTTAACAAGAATAGTATCGTCAACTGCCACTGTTCCCTTTTGTGATAATTCAGTTACATAATATTTCATTTAAACGCACCTCACTTTACAAGTCGCGGTACCTGCCAGCTGTCATCACTGCGGGCGGGTGCACCTTCCAAAAGACTTTCTCTTGTGAAGGGTTGCTTGCGCACGTCTTCACGAAGAATATTTGTCATAGGCATTACGTAAATCATTTCTTCAACGTTTTCAGTATCAACAGCTTGAAGCTTTGCTTCGCTTTCGCTCATCTTTTTAAAGATATCCTGCATTACGGTTTCTTCCTCATCAGAAAGCGCGAGCTGGTTAAGCTGCTGTGCATTCGAGAAGGTTGAACGCTTGCCGGCCTGCTTTTTAGCGCCGCCCGTAGCCGAAGCGCGAGCCGCTAAAGCACTGTTGTTACCAAGCAGATGAACGTCTTCAAGCTGCTGGTTGGTAACCTCGCTTGGCGCACCAAGCAGTAAATCCTGCGCGTTACCGTTAAGCGGGAATGCAATAACGTCAAGAATTTTTTCTTCATCGGTTAAAAGCATTACCATACGGTCAACACCGGGCGCCATACCTGCGTGCGGGGGTGCGCCGTACTGGAATGCAGTATACAAAGCGTTAAAGCGTGACTTAAGCTCGGCTTCGGAATAGCCCGCAATTTCAAACGCTTTTTTCATAATATCAATATCGTGGTTGCGCACCGCACCGGAAGCCAATTCAATACCGTTACAAACAAGGTCGTACTGATAAGCCAGAACCTGTGTTGGGTCATCACCCAGAAGCGCATCCATACCGCCCTGCGGCATTGAGAAGGGGTTGTGTGTAAAGATGGTGTCGCCTGTTTCTTCATCAATTTCATACATCGGGAAATCAACAATAAAGCAGAATTCAAACGCATCGTCACGAATAAGGTCAAGCTGTTCACGGCGAGCAAGCCAGGTGCGGATGTGACCTGCCTTTTTCTCGGTGTCGTTTTTCTTGTCATCGCAGATGAAGAAGAGGGTTTCGCCTTCCTTAACACCTGTAATGTCAATAATTTCAGCCTTTTTAGCATCGGTCAGGAATTTTGCAATAGGACCTGCAAAAACGCCGTCCTTCAAGGTGATATAACCAAGACCGCCAAGGCCAACCTCGGCACTGGTTGCAAACTTTAATGAATCTTCAAAGAATTTGTTTGACTTGCCGCGGCAGTCAGCAACAATGCCGCGAACGGGTCTGCCCTTGAATGCAGGGAAATCAACGTCGGCAAAAAATTCAGTAAGGTCGCAAATTATAAGCGGGTTGCGAAGGTCAGGCTTATCCGAACCGTATTTCATCATTGATTCGGCATAGGTAATCCGACGGAAGGGCTTTTCGGTAACCTTTTTGTCAGAAAACTTCTTAAAGGTGTCGTAAATTACGTCTTCGCAAACCTCTAATACTTCATCCTGTGTAGCAAATGCCATTTCAAAGTCAAGCTGATAAAATTCACCGGGTGAACGGTCAGCACGGGCATCCTCGTCACGAAAGCAGGGAGCTATCTGGAAATATCTGTCAAAGCCCGAAACCATAAGCAGCTGCTTAAACTGCTGCGGAGCCTGCGGCAAGGCATAAAACTTGCCGGGGTGCTTACGGCTGGGCACCAAGAAGTCACGCGCACCTTCAGGTGAAGAGGCGGTAAGAATTGGTGTCTGCATTTCAAGGAAGCTTTTTTCTTCCATCTTATTACGCAAATGGCGGATTATCTGCGACCTTTTAACCAAATTATCGTGGTTTCTGGGGTTGCGAAGGTCGAGATAACGGTACTTAAGGCGCAATTCGTCCTTACTGCCTCTTGATGCTCTGACATCAAAGGGAAGCATATTCTGACTCTTGCCAAGCACCTCTAATTTATCAGCCACAAGCTCAACACGGCCGGTTGCAATTTTGCTGTTTACGGTTTCTTCGTCACGCTTTTCAACAACACCGGTTACCGATATAACGGTTTCACGGTTAACGTTTTTAAGCAGACCTTCATCGTGAACAACAACCTGTGTCACGCCCGTATAGTCGCGCAAATCAATAAATATAACGCCGCCGTGGTCACGAACAACGTCGACCCAGCCGGCAAGGGAAACCGTACTGCCGATATGCTCGTCACGGATATCGTTACAGAATAGTGTTCTATACATGATAAAACCTCCTAAAAATTATAAAAAACAAAAGTCCCGGGAATACTTTCATATTCCCGGGACGAGTAAACATAAGTTGACCCGCGGTACCACCCGCATTGATGCATCAAAAAAGACACATCCTCTTTTAAACATATTAAGTTTAGATTGCTATGAAGTGTTCCCAAGCTTACTACTCATCTCAAACGCGCTTTCAGTCAGTGACGCATTCTCCCTGGCAGACTTTCCACAAAAGCCGAGTCTTCACAAGATATTATATCAAAGCCCCGTTTTTTTGTCAATAATATTTTTTGCTTAAAATTTTCCATTATACATTTTAAAAAACTATTTATAAGCAATATATTTCGGGCTTTCATCAGGCGAGCCCACTTGAATTACCGTGAGCCCATCACTTTCAAAAACGTACATTTCATCATAACGGCCGTCAAGCTCAAAAAAGATGCCGTTATTATATTCATTGCCCGAATATTTTTTGTTGCCAACAATTGCTTTTTTGCCCCTTATAAGCTCGGCAATATCAATATTATTGCTGTTGTCGTTAATTTCGGCATTATTGAGCCAGTATTCAATATATTCTTCTTCAAGAACAAATTGAGTTTTTCTCAAATCGCCTTCTTCATACTCAAAGGTCAGAAGATAAAAAAACAAAAAATTTTTAACGTCAAAGGTCTTAACCGAAATATCACGCTTTTCATTATAAAAAAATAATTCGTTATAGCCTGCGTTTTCTTCAAATTCCGAAAAATCGTCACTATAACTGCAAACATAAAGCTTACCGTCTTTTTTAAATTCTATATTAGGATATATGAAAAAACTGACCGCAATTATGAATACTATTACAGCAATAATTATCCATTTGATTTTTCCTTTTAACATAGACTCACCGCCTTGTGTTAAGTATAGCACAAATATTAAAACTTTACAATAAACTACCGTTCAAGCTATCAAATCTACCGATTAATATAATAACGATACTTTTCAAAAAACAAATGATATAATAATACTAAACAATAATTTGGAGGTATTTATGGAAGCTATTAAAACGGTTAATTTAACAAAAAAATATAAAGATATTACCGCAGTTGAAAATCTAAATTTGCAAATTGAAAAAGGTGAGTTGTTTTCACTTTTAGGTGTGAACGGCGCAGGTAAAACCACAACCATTAAAATGCTTTGCACACTTATAAAAGCCACAAGCGGTGATGCGTTTATTTATGGCAACAGCATTACCAAAGACAAATTCGGCATTAAACAAATTATAGGCGTTTCACCCCAAGAAACTGCAATTGCACCAAATTTAACCGCAAAAGAAAACTTAGAGCTTATGTGCGGTATTTATGGCTTTTCAAAAGAAAAAAGCCAAGTTAAAATTGATGAACTTTCACAATCCTTAAGTCTAAAGGAAATCCTCAATAAAAAAGCCTGCAAACTCTCGGGCGGGTGGCAGCGGCGACTTAGCATTGCGTTAGCCCTTATAAGTGAGCCGTCAATTTTATTTCTTGATGAGCCCACCTTAGGGCTTGATGTTATAGCTCGAAGCGAGCTGTGGGATATTATACTAAGTTTGAAAGGCAAAACCACAATCATTCTTACCACACACTATATGGAAGAAGCCGAAGCGCTTTCAGACCGCATTGGTATTATGAAAAATGGTAAGCTTTTAGTTGTCGGAACAGCGCGTGAGCTTATACAAAAAGCGTCTGCTGACAATTTTGAAAATGCCTTTATTTCAATTGTTAAGGAGTCAAAAATATGAAAACCTTAGTATTTGCAAATCGCACAACTAAAGAAATTTTACGCGATCCATTAAATATTATGTTTGGGTTAGGTTTCCCCATTGTATTACTGCTATTATTGAGTGCAATACAGGCTAACATACCAGCAAGCCTATTTGAAATTAAAACTCTTGCACCGGGTATTGCAGTATTTGGTCTTTCGTTTATAACCCTGTTTTCAGCTACATTAATTGCCAAAGACCGCGAAAGCGCATTGCTGCAAAGATTATACACAACACCACTTAAATCGCAAGATTTTATTTTAGGTTATATGCTACCGTTCATACCAATTGCATTATTCCAAACTGCAATTTGCTACGCTCTTGCCATTTTACTTGGTCTTGCAATTAATGTTAATATTTTATTTGCCATTTTAGCCATAATCCCTATTGCTGTTTTTTATATTTCGCTTGGGCTATTATGCGGAAGCATGCTTAATTCTAAACAGGTTGGCGGTGTTTGCGGCGCGTTACTTACTAACCTTTCCGCGTGGCTTTCAGGTGTATGGTTTGATTTAGCACTTGTTGGGGGATTTTTTCAAAAAATTGCAAACCTTTTACCCTTTGTTCACGCTGTTGAGCTTCAAAAAGCAATTATCGGCGGCAGCATATCCGCTGCATTACCGCATTTATACATTGTAATGCTTTATGCAATAATCACTACCATAGGTGCTGTTTTACTATTTTTACGCCAAATGGAAAGAAATTAAAAAACATTTTCAATGGTGTTAAAACCTCAAATTTTTAGTAAGCGCTCTCCTTACTGTATATATTTTTTTCTTTATTCCCTTTATATAATCACCCACTTGACACCAAAACATATTCTAATGTATACTTAATATAAAGTTAAAAATTATAGGAGCACCAAAATATGAAACCATACATTATCGGCATTGCAGGCGGCAGCGGTTCGGGTAAATCAACCTTTGCAAAGCGCCTTCGGGAAGCCTTCCCCGACCATATTTCACTTATAAGCTGCGACAATTATTATCTGCCCCACGATGATCTACCGCTTGAGCAACGCGCGCATCTTAATTATGATGCCCCCGAAGCGTTGGAATTCGACCTTATGGTGCGCCATTTGGAAAGACTTAAAAACGGCAAGACCGCAATGTGCCCCGTTTATGATTTTTCAAAGCACACCCGCAGTGATAAGGTGACTGAAATTATACCCCGCCCCATTATTCTAATTGACGGTATTCTTATTTTCCACGACAGTGATTTGCGAAATTGTATGGACCTTAAAATTTACGTTGAAACCGACGCCGACGAACGTATTTTGCGTCGTGCAAAACGCGATATACAAGAACGCGGCCGCGACCTTGACAGCGTTATCGACCAGTATTTATCCACCGTAAAGCCAATGCACAACACTTACGTTAAGCCAACGCGTGTTTTTGCCGACATTATTTTAAACGGCGGCAAAAACGAACAGGCATTTATTTTGGTTAAAACCCAAATCGAACGAATACTAAAAAAGCATAAAGAAATATAAAAATGAAACCGATTACCTTAAAGGCAATCGGTTTCATTTTTCATTATCGTCTAATAAATAATTCAACATTTTTTCGGGATTTTCTAAAAAGCTTTTGGTAATTTGAAAATGTTCCGTATTCTGATATTTCGCCCTTTTAATTCCGTCAGACGAAAATTCTAAAATTTCTGCGTTAGGAAAGGTCATAAGAATCGGTGAATGTGTTGCAATTATAAATTGCGAATCCTTTTTTACCAATTCATTTATTTCTGCCATTAAGGTCAAAAGGCGCTTGGGCGACAATGCCGCTTCAGGTTCGTCCAAAATATAAAGTCCGTTACCAAAAAAGCGGTTTTGAACAATTGATAAAAAGCTTTCCCCGTGGGACTGGTTGTGTAACGACACACCGCCGTATCCTCCGATTATCGGCGCATCAAATGAGGGAAGCTTGTCCATATCGTCAATATTGGTTGCAACATTGTAAAGACTTTCGGCGCGGAGAAAAAATCCGTCCTTTGCATAGCCACGCTTTGCAATTTCTATATGCTCACAAAGCTCAGAATGGGTTGCATTAGTTGAAAAGTTAAAATTTTTCGAGCCGCCTTCGGCATTAAAGCCGTAAGCCACCGCAATAGCTTCAAGCAAGGTGGATTTACCCGTTCCGTTTTCACCGACGAAAAATGTAACGTCGGTATTAAAGGAAAGCTCCTTTTCCTTGGCTAAATATTTTATAATGGGCAAATTGTTTAAATAAGAAGCTTTGTTAAGCTTATTATCAAACAATATTTTACTTATATATTTAGAATTGGTCATACTTATCACCGAAGAAAATTATAACATAATACAATATCTTTCGCAACCGCACAATAAAAGCGCGTATGTAAATAGATTTTTAAATTATAGTTTGTCGCTTGGTTAAATTGGAGGCACATCGTAGGGACAATTCACGAATTGTCCGTAAAACTTGGCAAATATCTGGCGGGCGATTCGTGAATCGCCCCTACGAATATGCAATGAAATTGTTCTATAATTACGAATTACGTATTTCGCCTAAGCGCTAAACCCCAATTTACAAAAAACCTCGGAATTTCTTCCGAGGTTTTTTAATTAAGCTAATAAATTATTCTGCAGCTGCTTCTACATCAGCAACAACTTCATTTTCTATTACAACAGGTTCATTTGAAACTACTTCCGTTTCGGAAAGCTTTTGACCTAAAAGTGAAGGCAATTGCATACCTGCCATTGCAAACACCTCATCAAGAGGGGGCACAGACTTCATCATACCCGAAATAAAGTTTGCTGTTGAGGTTTTACCGTCGCCACCTTGACCGCCGTCCCAAACAGTAACCTTGTCAATCTTAATATTCTTGATAGCGTCAACCTGAACACGCATAAGGTCTTCAAGCTTATCGGCAATAAGAAGCTTAAGTGCGGCATCTGCATCGCCGCCTGCGGATTTAACAACCTCTGCAAAACCTGCTGCCTGCTTTTTAAGAATTTCTTCAGCACCGCGTGCTTCAGCTTCCATTTTAGCGTAGATAGCGTCAGCTTCACCCTGTGCCTTTCTGCGGATTTGTTCAGCTTCAGCTTCAGCAGCAAGCTCTAATTCACGCTTTCTGGCTTCGGCACGTACGATAATATCGGCTTCCAAGGTTGCCTGTTCCTTATCGCGTCTTGCTCTTTCTGCTGCTTGTTCAGCCGCATAGGATTCTTCCAATGCTTTAGCCGCCTGAGTTTTTTCGGCGGTTGTTGCAATTTTAAGCGCTTCGGCTTCCTTTTCTCTGAGTGCCGCGTCAGACATTGCAATCTTCATCTTGGCTTCGTTTTCACCTTCAATTGCAAGTGAATCGGCCTTAGAAACTTCAATTCTTTGTTCCTTCTTAGCATTTGCTTCACCGATAGAACCTTCTCTATCCTGTTCGGCAACGCTCTTCTTCGCGTCGTTAATTGCCTTTGCTGCAGCTTCTTTACCTAAAGCGGCAATATAGCCCGATTCATCGCTGATGTCGGTAACGTTTACGTTAATAAGACGAAGACCGATTTTTTTAAGTTCACTTTCAACGTTTTCGCTTACTGCTGCTAGGAATTTATCACGGTTGGTGTTAATTTCTTCAATATCCATTGTTGCAATGATAAGACGCAACTGACCGAAGATAATATCCTTAGAAAGCTCTTGTATTTCAGCAAGCTTGAGTCCTAAAAGACGTTCAGCCGCGTTTTGCATAACACCGGGTTCGGTAGAAATACCAACCGTAAATCTTGAAGGAACGTCAATACGGATGTTTTGCTTTGAAAGCGCGTTTTTAAGGTCAACCTGAATAGAAATAGGAGTAAGGTCCAAATAAGCATAGGACTGGAAAACAGGAATAATAAATTCTGCACCACCGTGAATACACTTTGCACTGCGGTTAGAACCGTCGCCGTTTTTACCAATAGAACCATAAACTACCATAATTTTGTCAGAAGGACATTTTTTGTATCGTGAGCATATCCATACTATAAAGGATACAATAACGAGTACAATTGCAGATACTAAAAAGATGATTCCAGGGTTCATAAATTTTTCCTCCGTTTTTATTTTATTTTCGTTTAACGACCAAACTTGTCTGTCCACTAGTGCCGATAACGATTATTTCGCAACCGGTAGGGATAGCTTCAGTTTCGTCGGTAACTGCGTTTCGTTCAACATAAGCGCCCTGCAGCATTATGTTGACCTTGCCCTCGCCCGAGCGTGAGGGCGGTATTGTGAGATATACTTTTCCTGCTTTTCCCAAAGCATTGCGGTTATCGGCAGTTCCATTGCTCTTAAGGCGCATAACAAGTTTAAATAAGTATGCTATAAGCACCATAATAGCAAAGCCACAAATTGTGGCAACAATCAAAGTGATAGCCAGGTTTATATCCGCCGACTGCATTACGACGCCAACCCAACCGAATATGACAAAGAATGCAATAATTCCCCTGACGGTGAAAATATGTAAGCTTTCAAGTCCCGCCACGTCGTCAATATCCATATCGAAGTCGTCGCCTATTCCGTCGCCGTCGAAATCTGCGTCGGGCGCATCAAATTCAACGTCGCCGTCCACACCATCGTCCATACCAAAAAACATCAGTATTGTTTGTATAAGCAACACCAATGTCGCAGGAACAGCGATGCAATAAAAAATTTGCGTTACCAAACCTAAAGAATTCCACCATTCAACTAAAAACATTTACCTTTACCCCCTTCTTGAATATTATTGCAAAGTAGATAACAACTCTTTAGCCGAGTCACGAAGCTTCGCCGCTGTATGCGCATAAAACATAATTTGCAATATTCTTACAAGCTTTTGCTTTTCAGCGGGATTTTTTTCTTCAAAGCCGTCCGCGGCATTAAGCGCCGCCTCCAACACAGCCGATTTATCAGACGCATCAATTTCGCCGTCACAAATCATATCACAATACCTATGGTAAAGCTCGTTATCTTTTATAAGGTCATCAAAATCATTGTCAACCTCGCCTCCGATTACCTGTATAAGATTACATATAGCTTCAATCTGCAAGGATTCCCTTAACATATTTATGATAATAATTCGGGCAAATTGCTGCCTTGAATACAATTTTTTAACCGGGGAACTGACGAATTTTCGCTTAACCCAGTTTTGAATAAGATACGGTTCAAGCCCGGTCATATTCGAAACCTGAGAAAGCGTGATGCCCCCTGCGGCAAATATACCGTCGAACAGCACCCTTGAACCGCCTTTTTGCATTGCAAGAACCTCTATCGTCGTTCCGGGATATTTCTTGGTCATCTTATTCCCCCAATTCTGTGGTGTGTGTTATTATAATACCACACGGTCAAGTGATTGTCAATAGTGTTCTTCTGATTTTTTAAAATATTTTTATAATATACAAAAAAACAGCCACCCAAATGAGCAGGTTTCCTAAGGACAGTTACCTTCAATAAAAACGGAATTTGGCACACAAATTCCCTGCTTGTGAGAGTATAAGACAAAACTACCCGAAGAAGAGAAAACAAACCTCTTTTTCGGGTAGTAATTTTTATATAGTGATATTCTTTGCTACGCAAAGAGTGATATGATTGCCGACGGCAATCGTGATATTAAAACCTACGGTTTTAGTGATA
>JAZNOE010000051.1:0-29142 GCA_045580625.1 Acutalibacteraceae bacterium
CCCACCACGAAAACGAAATTGCTCAGAGTGAAGCCGCAAACGGTTGCGAATTTTCGCATTATTGGATGCATAACGGCTTTATCAACGTTGTCAATCACAAGATGTCAAAATCCTTAAACAACTTCTTTACCGTTCGTGACGTTGCCGAAAAGTACGGCTATGAAGCAATTCGTTACTTCCTCGTTTCGTCACAGTACAGAAGCCCGATTAACTATTCGGTTGAGATTATTGAGCAGGCGAAAAATTCGCTCGAACGTCTTTACACCTGCCGTGATAATCTTGATTTTGCAATTAAAAATGCTGTCGACGGCGGTGAAATTCCTGCATTTGTTGAAATCGCAAAGAATGATTTTATAACCGCTATGGAAGACGACCTTAACACCGCTGATGCATTGGCCGCAATTTTCACACTTGTTCGTGAAATCAACACGGCAATTGCAAACGGCTTAGAAAAGAACGGTCTTTTGGCATGTGCCGATATGTTTGACCAGTTAACAGGTGTCTTGGGTCTTGTTTATAACCGCAAGGAAGAGATTTTAGATAGCGACATTCAGGCACTTATTGATAAGAGAACTGAGGCCAGAAAGAACCGCGACTTTAAGACTGCGGACGAAATCCGTGACCAGCTTAAAGCAATGGGTATTGTGCTTGAAGACACACCGCAAGGCGTAAAATGGAGCAGAGCTTAATGAAATTTGAGCCTTTGGGCAATGGATTTGGGCTTTGGGTGTCTGATAATCATATTTTCGGCACAGATGCAATTTTGCTTTCAAATTTTGCAAATGCAAGGGCGAAGGATAAAATGGTTGATTTGGGCACAGGCTGTGGTATAATTCCGCTTTTAATGCTTCGTGACGGAAATTTGCAAAGCGCCGTTGGGGTTGATATAAGCGAAGAAGCCACCGCTTTGGCTCAAAAGACTAAAGAAGAGCTCAATTTAGAAAAATTCACGGTTATTAATTCCGATTTAAATGACTTAAAGGGTAAGGTGCAGTTTGGGTGTCACACCCTTGTGACCTGTAATCCGCCCTATAAGGCTAACGGTGCGGGGCTTCAAAACCCAAATGAAAGACACAAGGTTGCCCGACACGAGGTCAGTTGCTCGCTTGAAGATATTATAAAGGTGTCAGCCAAGCTTTTGCAGACCTCGGGCAGGCTGTGTATGTGTCACCGACCCGAGCGCCTTTGCGAGCTCTTAAAGCTTATGAGCGATAACGGCATTGAACCCAAAAGACTGCGCCTTGTTTGTCAGCGCGTTGGAGAAGAGCCGTGGCTTGTATTGGTAGAGGGCAAGCGCTGTGCAAAATCGGGTATGCGCATTGACCCCGTGCTTTATATTGAAGAAAACGGAAGCTTTAGTGATGAAATGATAAAAATTTACGGAAAGTATAAGGAGGAATATCTGCCTTGAGCGGTAAACTTTATATAGTCGGCACGCCTATCGGCAATTTGTCCGACTTTTCACCCCGTGCCATCGACACACTTAATAAGGTTGATTTTTTAGCGGTCGAAGACACGCGCGTGACCGTAAAGCTTTTAAATCATTTTGACATAAAAAAGGAAATGCTCGCTTATTATGAGCATAATAAAAACAGCAGAGGCAACGTTATAATCGAACGCCTTCTAAACGGTGAAAGCTGTGCATTGGTGTCAGACGCGGGTATGCCTGCAATATCTGACCCGGGTGAAGATCTGGTGCGTGCCGCTTATGAAAACGGCATTGCGGTTGAATCTGTTCCGGGACCAAGTGCCCTTATAACCGCCCTTGCAATTTCAGGTATGCCAAGCGGACGCTTTTGCTTTGAAGGCTTTCTTACAATGAACAAAATCGGTAGGCGCGAGCATCTTGAAAGTCTTAAAAACGAAACCCGCACAATGATATTTTACGAAGCACCGCACAAGCTTTGCGCAACACTGCAGGATATGATAAAATATTTTGGTGACCGCAAAATTGCCGTTGTGCGCGAGCTTACCAAGCTTCACGAAAACGTTATTCACACGACCCTTTGTGAAGCGCTTGAGTATTATAATGAAAATGCCCCGCGCGGTGAATTTGTGCTTATCGTGTCGGGTGCTGAAAAATACCGCGAGGAATACACGATGGATGATGCGGTTAAAATTGCACAAAAGCTTGTAAATGAAGGACAGTCAACCTCATCTGCCGCGAAAGAAGCGGCAACCCTTACAGGTCAGAAAAAGGGAGATATTTATAAACGTCTTTTAAGTGAATAGGTGAAAGGAATTTTAAAATGGAAGAAAAACAGGATTATCAAGATATAGTTTCCGATACATCTTTTAGCAAGGATGGTTTTATAGATATTTCTTCGGCAACTGATGAATTTAAAAACAAAAATTACAAAAAGAAAAAGCACGGTATTGCAGGCTTTTTTCAGCGCTTAGGTGAAGGCTGGAAGAAAATGAAAACCTGGAAAAAGACAATTATCATTACACTTACGGCACTTTTACTTGTGGTGTCAATTGTTTTGGGTGTTGTGCTTAACACCTTTGATTATAACTATAACAACGAAATTTCAAACAAGAAACCGCAGGATCTTGGCTTTGAAAACGTAATTGACCAAAAAATTGTAAACGTTGCGCTTTTCGGTATAGATTCCCGCAGTAAGGGCTTTAAGGGTAATTCCGACTCGATTATGATTTTAAGTCTTAACACCGAAAAGAAGACGGTAAAAATCGTTTCTATCGTGCGCGACACCCTTATTCCTATTGAAATTAACGGTAAGACCAAATACAGAAAAATCAATTCAGCTTATGCTACGGGCGGGCCCGAGCTTGCAATTAAGACCTTAAACAAAAATTTCGGGCTTGATATTTCGGAATATGCCACTGTTAACTTTAACGGTATGGCAGAAATTATTGATGCCGTCGGCGGCATTGAAGCCGAGCTTGTTGCAGGCGAAGTTGTATCTTCAAGTAAAAACAGTTATGCCCTTAACGGTTGTATCGCAGACGTTTGTTCTCGTTTAAAAATTGACCCTCAACCTTATTATATCCTCACCCCAGGTAAGCATTTGTTAAACGGTATACAAGCGGTTGCTTATTCCCGAATCCGTAAAACCAAAAACGTTTGGGGTACAAATAACGACTATGGCCGTACAGACCGCCAGCGTCACGTTATGGAGCAGCTTTTTAATAAAGCGTTAACCCTTCCGAAAACTGAATATTTGCGCCTCGCTAAAGCGTTGATGCCTTACACCGAAACCTCACTTTCACTTACCGAAATAATGGGGCTCGCGTGGGATATTATGCTTAAATCTCCAACCTTCTCGCAGTCGCGTATTCCCTTAACCGAATATCAGATGCCCGGTAAGAGCTTAAGCGGTGTGGGCGACTGTGTATATTATGACCTTGATTTTGCTAAGGATATTTTGCACGCGTTTTTCTATGATGATATTACCCCTGAAGATTATATTGCAGAAAATGGGGTCAGAAAAAATGACTGGTACGCCCAGGCAGTAGGCGGTGGCGGTAATTCGGGCGGCGGTAACAGACCTTCAACTTCTACACCGTCAACCTCTGAACCCGATGATACTACTTCATCCACCCCTGATGATACAACTTCATCTGAACCCGACGACACAACAAGCGGTAATGAGAGTGAAAACACGGGCGGGAACGAATCGGGTGTTGAAACACCTGATGATCCCACCGATAAGCCTGATGATTCCAATAATCAGGGCGGTACAACCACCGACCCCGAAAATCAAGGCGGTAACGAATAAATATGAAAAGCAATTGTGAAAACTGTTCAAATTATGTTTATGATGATGAGGATGACTGCTATTATTGCAATGTGAATTTAGACGAGGATGAAATGCAGCGCTTTTTGACAAGTCCTAAATTTGAATGTCCTTATTTTAATTTTTATGACGAATATTCAATTGTTCGCAAACAAAATTAAGAGGTATAAAATGATTTATTTTTATCTTATAACCGCAGGCGCATTGCTGCCTATACTTAATAACTTCTTCCCCATTTTTGAAAAGAGTTATTCCTGGTGGTTGGCACCGTTATTGTACTTATGCTTCTTTTTGGGGCTTGTTTTGCTTCAAATCGGGTTTATGTTTTTGTGCTTCGCTTTGGGAAATCCAAATTCACCGTCAGAAAAGGGCGCAAAATTTTACCGTTTTATTGTAAAATACACCTTGCCGCTTATAATCTGGCTTGCAAAGGTTAAAATCAACCTTACGGGTATGGATCCAGACGATATACCCAAAGACAGAAAAATGCTTTTTGTCTGTAACCATCAGCACGATTTTGACCCCGCGGTGATATATTCGGTTTTCCCCGATAATCGCATCGGTTTTATCGGCAAAAAGGATATTTTATCTAAAATGCCCTTTATCGGCAAAATAATGCGTTTGCTTGACGGCTTGTTTATCGATCGCGAAAACGACCGCGAAGCCGCAAAAACAATTATTGAAGCTTCCCGCGTTTTAAAGGCCGAAAAGGCATCAATCGGGCTTTTTCCCGAAGGCTATACCAGTAAAACCTGTGAATTGTTGCCTTTCAGAAACGGCAGCTTTAAAATTGCATTAAAGGCCAAGGTGCCGATAGTGGTTTGTGTTATTAACAACACACGTGCAATACCCAAGAGAATGTGTCGACTCACCACAAAGGTCGATTTTAAAATTGTCGACGTTGTTTATCCCGAAGTTTACGAGGGTATGAATACAGCCGAGCTTGGCGATATGATACACGAAAAAATGGAAACAGCTTATAACGAAATAAGAAACAAATAAAAAAATGCCTTGAAGCAGCTGCTTCAAGGCATTAATTTTTATACCAAATTAACCTTTAATGATGAGGTTGTCAAGATAGAAACCGCCACCGCCTGTGGGCTTGTGAAGGTCAATTGTAATTTTACCGCTGGGGTCTGCAGGTGCATCGGCGCGGGCAATAAGCTCGTTACCTATATAAAGAAATACCTTGCCGTTTTCAAAATTTAAGGTAAAGGTTTCTTCATAGTCGGCGCGCTGGTCACCAATGTGTTTACCTAAAAGGTCATTTTTATAATAAAGATAGGTTGTACCCCAGTTATCGTTTGTTTCAATGATATAATCGCCCCAAGAAACCTTAAACCAACGTGTTTTGGTGGGCTTTGCACCGCTGAGCATTGTCATACGGTTGGTAAACTGCAATGAAGCGGAATCCTTTGAAGCGGAATAGCTTTGTCTTGACTGAACGTTAAAGTCAATAGCCTGGAAGCGCACACATAAGTAGCCGTTGGCTACAAGCTCGTTAGCGCCTGACCAATTACCGATAGAGCTGAAATCTTCATTTAAAATTTCCTTTTCGGGAAGGCTTAATTCAAATTTTTCCTTGCTTACGGTAACCTTACATTCGGCCTTTAGCTCGGTGCCGGGGATACGCGCGGTAATGGTTGCAATACCGGGTTTAACAGCGGTTACAAGACCGTGGTAGTTAACTGTCACAACATACGGGTCAGAGCTTGACCAAACAATGTTTGAAACCTCGTTTCTTTCGGGTGCAACCTCCCAGGTAAGGGTTTTTTGCTGATTAATTTTAAGATTAAGCTCATTTTTGCTGATGGTAATGCTTGTCGGGTCTACAACCTTGTCAGCATCGGGAAGAGCAGGCTGCTTGTTAATTTCAAGCACGTCGTCAATAATTGACATCGCATAAGCGGTGGCAATTTTCTGGTTACCAATGTGGTTGGGGTGACGGTTACCCGGTCCTAAAAGAATAAAGTTTTCATCGGGCTTGAAATCATAAAAATCGGGTGCGTGCAGATAATGTGTCTTTTTGCCTGCCGCTGCATATTTTTCGGCGGTAAGCTTTACCTTTTCTGAAAGCTGTGCTGTATAACCGGGATCAAGCTCGCCTTCATGTACAGAAACAAGGTAAATTATGGCATCGGGGTTGTCAGCATAAATGTCGGCCATAAGCTTGTCGTAACGCTGGGCATAAAGCTCAACATCGCTTTGACCGTAGCCGTCGTTAAGACCAATATGAATTACGGCAATGTCATAATCAACACGGCCTTTTATGTAACTGTTGTAAGCGTTATTAAGCTTTTCAACGGTCCAACCGCCGCCACCGCAATGTCTGTTATAATGACTGTCAATTACGGGCTTGCTGTATTTGTTCTGACCTACAAGCTCATAATAGCCGCCAAGGTCGGACAGTGCAGAATATAAAAATTCGCCCAAATTACTTGCACCGCCGCCCTGTGTCCAAGAGTCACCCAAAAGCAAAATTTTTGCACGGCGCATATTTGCTTTTTGCTCAGCCGAGGGGGCTTTTGCGGTATAAGGTTGTGTAAAGTTTAAAAGCTTTGTGTCAATTTTTTCCAAGCCACCTTTTGAAAGCTCGGCATAGACTTCGTCATAGCTTCTCATTTTAAGCTCATCTCCTCCCGAATTTCCGCCGCAAGCAGTAAGGCAACAAGCGGCAGCCAGAGTTAATGCAAGAATTTTAATAAGATTTTTCATTTTTAAAACCTCCTTAAGACCATTGTATCACATATTGATAAAACTAACAATATAAATTTATTGCACTGATAAACCAAAGGACTGATCTATAAATAATACAAGAACAAAAAATCCAACCCGTCGGGTTGGATTTTTTTATTTATTCTTTATAACCAATATAGCATATCCAAAGGGTTCAAGCGTTAAAATACCATTTTCTGAACGGCTGCCAAAGATAACCTCGGCATTGTCAAATTCCTTCGGTACGTTTATTGTTGTCTGCTCGTGCCAGCGGGTAGCGGCGATTAAAACGGTGTGATTTTTAGATTTTCGCATATAGGCAATTTCGCCGAAATTTGCGTAAAAGGGAATAAACTCGCCCGATTTAAAGGCATTATAGCTGCGACGGAAAGTGCCGAGCTTTTGGTAAAATGCCAAAAGGTCTTTATTTTCGTTGCCCCAAGGGTAGGTTGCACGGCAGAACGGGTCGCCATAGCCCTCCATACCGGCCTCATCGCCGTAATAAAGCGACGGAACACCGGGCAGTGTATACTGAAGCACTGCCGCAACCTTTAAAAGCTTAACTGCTTTTTCGTATTGCCCAGCACTTAGGGTCTGCTGTGACTGCCATTCGCGGTCACCAACAAAATAACTGTCATCGTTACCAAGAACGGTTAAAATGCGCTGTGTATCATGTGTGCCGATATGGTTCATTAAAAGCTTTACTGCCTGAGGGGGATAATTTTCCAAAATTTCAAGCACGGTGTCGATAAGGTCACGCGAATTGCCGCCCTTTAAATAACCGATAATAGCATTTGCAAAGGGGTAATTCATAACCGAATCAAGCTGCTTGCCGCGCAAAAATCTTCGGCGCGCGTTATAGCTTATTTTGTTTGTGGCATCCTCCCACACTTCACCAAGCAAGAAGTTTTCACTGCTGTCGGCTTTTACCGCAATGCGCACTTTATCCAAAAATTGGTCGGGCAATTCATCGGCAACGTCTAATCTGAAGCCTTTAACCCCAAGCTTTAACCAATGACGGATTACACCCTTTTCACCTGTGATATATTCTGAAAAAGATGGGTCGTTTTCCTGCGTTTCGGGCAGGGTTGAAATACCCCACCACGATTCGTAATCATCATGGGTTTCGCCAAAGTCATACCAGCTGCGATAGGGCGATTCATCACTGTTATAAGCGCCTAAGCAATCATAACGGTTATATTTATTAAAATAAATGCTGTCATCACCCGTGTGAGAAAATACACCGTCTAAAATTATATAAATGCCCTGCTTTTCGGCGGCTTTAATAAGCGCTTTAAGGTCTTTTTCATCACCTAAAAGTGGGTCAATTTTTTTATAATTTGCGGTGTTATAACGGTGGTTTGAATGTGCTTCAAAAATGGGATTTAAATAAATGCAGTTAACCCCAAGCTTTTTAAGATAGGGAAGCTTTTTCTGAATGCCCTTAAGGTCGCCGCCATAATAATCGTTTCCGAGATATTTAACCCCATCGCTTTCCTTTTGGGGTGTAAAAACGGGTTGACTATTCCAGTCATCCACTAAAAAACGGTCTTCGGGGACGTTTTCCTTAGGTTTGTCCGACTTGTAAAATCGGTCGGGGAAAATCTGATAGATAATACCGCCGTCAAGCCAGGTTGGGGTAGAGTAACTCTTGTTATAAACTGTTAACTGCCACCATGCACCTGTTGAAGACACTTCGCCCAAAGAATGGTCGAATTTTGTAATCCAATACTCGGTTTCGGCAGTGTTGTATTTGAAGGCATACCAATAAATGCCTTCTGGCAGGGAAAATTCACATTCCCAATAAAAACAGTCGTCTTTTTGTTCTGCTTTTTTCATTGAAATTTTGTCCAGATTGCCTGTGGCATCATTTCTTAAAAGCAGATAAGCGCGGCTTACCTTTGCATTTTCGGGCAAAAGCAGTCTAAGCCGAAGGGTTTCCCCTTCGGCTAAGGCACTAAGTTTACTTTTATGTGACTGATTTCTAGAATCAAAAGGATAAAAACTCATAATTAATCAACCGGCTTAATGTGCCAGATGTCGCGCGCGTAATCTTCAATAGAACGGTCAGATGCAAACACGCCCGACTTGGCAATATTTGTAAGTGACATTTTATTCCAGGTGTCACGGTCGTTATAAAGCGCAGTTGCCTTCTTCTGTGCTGCCTGATAATCGGCAAAGTCAGCAAGCGCCATATAAGTGTCGTTATACTTAAGTGTGTGGTAAATGCTGTCAAAGCTCATACCGCCAAAGCCTTTACCTATAAAGTCAAGGGCATCACGAAGCACGGCATTGTTGTTGTAATGCTCGCAGGGTGAATAGCCTTGCTTCTGCAAACGAAGAACTTCAGGTGTCTGCATACCGAAGATGATAATGTTATCATCACCGACTGCACTGTGAATTTCAACGTTTGCGCCGTCTTCGGTACCTAAGGTGATGGCACCGTTCATCATAAGCTTCATATTACCTGTGCCCGACGCTTCGGTAGAAGCAAGTGAAATTTGCTCACTAATATCGGCAGAGGGTATCATAAGCTCGGCCATGGTAACGCGATAATCTTCAAGGAAAACAATCTTTAACTTGTCTTTCACGTCGGGGTCGCGTTCCAAAAGCTGTGATAATTCCCAAATCATTTGAATTACCTGCTTTGCAAACAGATAACCGGGGGCAGCCTTTGCGCCAAAGATATAGGTCTTGGGGGTAAAGGGCGCATTGGGATTGTTTTTAATGAACTGATATTCGCTTATAATGTTTAAAACGTTAAGGTGCTGACGCTTGTATTCGTGCAAGCGCTTAACCTGCATATCAAAAATAGAATCGGGGTTTAAGATAACGCCGGTTGTGTTTTTAATGTGCTTTGCAAAGCGTTCCTTATTAGCGCGCTTAATTTTCTGAAGCTCATCTAAAACAGCCTTGTCGTCCTTAAATTCCATAAGCTTTTCAAGGTTGCGGGCATCCTTAATAAAGTCATCGCCAATTGTTTCGGTAAGGAAGCTTGTAAGACGGGGGTTTGCACAGCAAAGCCAACGTCTGTGGGCAATACCGTTTGTAACGTTGGTGAACTTGTCGGGGGTTAAGCGAACGTAATCCTTAAACAGTTCATCAACAAGAATTTTACTGTGAAGCTTTGAAACACCGTTAACGGTGTGGCAAGTTGCACAACAAAGGTTAGCCATTCTTACAACGCCGTTTGAAATAACGCTTGTGCGTTCAGCCAAATCCCAGTCACCTGTTTTGGCAATAACCTCACTGCGGAAGCGGCGGTCAATTTCCTTAATGATCTGATAAATACGCGGAACACGTTCTTTAATAAGGCTTTCGGGCCAGCATTCAAGAGCTTCCTGCATAATGGTGTGGTTGGTGTAGGCAACGGTGCGGGTAACAAGGCTCCACGCATCGTCCCAGGTGTAGCCGCATTCGTCAAGCAAGAAACGCATAAGCTCAGGGATAGACAAGGTCGGGTGGGTATCGTTAATGTGAATAGCCACCTTGTCGGGCAAATTGTCAAGGGTGTTGTAAACACGTAAATGGCGGTTTAAAATATCCTGAACCGAAGCAGAAACCAAGAAGTACTGCTGGCGAAGTCTTAAAGACTTGCCTTCGTAATGGTTGTCTGCAGGGTATAATACCTTTGAAATGTTTTCAGCCATTGCACGCTGTTCAATTGCGCGGACATAATCACCCTGGTTAAAGGCTGACATATTAAATTCACGGCATTCAGCGCTCCAAAGTCTGAGAGCGTTAACCGTCTTACCGTCCTTACCTGCAACCATAAGGTCATAAGGTACGGCGCGAACGGTTTTATAATCCTTATGCTCAAGGCGGTGTTGACCGTTTTCGTCCCACCATTCGTTTACATAGCCGTCAAAGTTAACGTCTACGGCAGATCCGGGTCTTGCTTCAAGCCATACACCGCCGCCGGGAAGCCAGAAGTCGGGCATTTCGGTCTGCCAACCGTCAACGAGCTTTTGACGGAAAATGCCAAGCTCGTAATTAATGCAATAACCCATTGCAGAATAACCACCGCTTGAAAGTGCATCTAAAAAGCAGGCTGCCAGACGGCCAAGACCGCCGTTACCAAGACCTGCATCGGGCTCAAGCTCGTAAAGATTATCAAGCTTAACGCCGAATTTTTTGAGCGCCTTTTCCATAGTTGCGGTGAGGTCAAGATTATAAAGGTTATTTTTGAAGGAACGACCCATCAAAAATTCCATACTTAAATAATAAACGGTTTTAGCCTCCTGCTCGGCAGTGGCTTTTTTGAATTCGCTTCTGCGCTCCTTCATAATGTCAAGCAAGGTTAAAACGCTTGCTTTGTAAAAAAGCTCATCAGAAGCCTGTTCGGGTGTTACGCCGAAATTGTGTGAAAGCTTCTTTTCTATAAGTGTGGCAAGCTTTGTTGAGGAAAGCTTTGTCATCAAATCATCTCCAATAATAGTTTATATTAAATATGATACAATATTCTTAAAATTTTTTCTATTGTCTGTTGGTGGGATATTTTGGCTATTTTTTGTATATCTTGCACAAAAATAGGTAAACTTAAAGTTTAAAATGAACTTTTTTCGGCAAAGGCAACAAAAAATCGCACGTTTTCCAACATAATAAAAGGCCCCGTGAAGGAGCCTTTATTTTTGATAAATTAATCTTCAACCTCGGGAATTTCCTGTGTGTCGTCACATTCAAGATATTCGCCTTTAATGCGGTTTTTGTTTTTAATTTTATCAATAATAACAAGTGCACCAACCAAAGCGCCAAACAATGCTAAAATTGCAACAATTACTTTCCAAAGGTTTTTCATAAAGTAAGCCGCCTTTCTAAATAAAAATTATACAAATGTATTATAACAAAATAAATCCCGCTTGTCAATTACATAAACGGACCGAAAATATGAAGTATTGCTTGTTTTATTCGCACAAATACCGAACGCTTTTTCCATTTTTCAAGGGTTATTTCCTTAGAAACGGCCAAAACCTCGCGAAAATGATGCTTAATGTCAAGCGCGGTCTTTTTATCACTTAACCACACACCGCATTCAAAATGAAACACAAAGCTGCGGTAATCCATATTAACCGAGCCTACGGTTGCAATGCTGTCATCTGATAAATACACCTTAGAATGAATAAAGCCGGGGGTGTATTCATAAATTTTTACACCGCTTTTCAAAAGGTCTAAATAATGATACTGCGTCACGTTGTGAACGTACCACTTGTCGGGAATATGGGGCGTTACGATGCAAACCTCAATACCCGATTTTGCCGCCATACACAAAGCAGAGGTCATCATATCGTCAATTATCAGATAGGGTGTCATAATATAAACGTAACGCTGTGCGGAATTAAGTATCTGCATATAAATACCTTCAGCAGGGTTTTTGTCATTTAACGGACCGTCGCTGTAAGGCACGACAAATGCATCATCATAAGAAAAGCTGTCGCCAAGATGCGATTTAAAGTCAATGCGCTTTGATGTTACAAATTCCCACATAATGCAGAACATACACAAAAAGCTTTTAACCGCCCTGCCGTAAAGAATTATACCACTGTCCATCCAGTGACCGAAGCGGCGCTCGCGGTTGATGTATTCGTCCCCGATATTTACACCGCCCGTGAAGGCAACCTCGCCGTCAATTACCACAATTTTGCGGTGACTGCGGTTGTTCATAAAAATGTTAAAAATCGGGTGTATGGGGTTAAACACCGCAATTTCAATCTTTTCGCGTCTAAGCCGTGTTAAAAAGCTTTTGCTTTGCCGTTTTATAGAGCCAAAGTCATCACAGATAATTTTAATTTCAACACCTTCGGCTGCCTTGCGCTTTAAAATTTTGTGAATTTCATCCCACATATATCCTTCCGCAAGAATAAAAAATTCAATATAAATATATTTCTGCGCGTTTTCAAGCTCGGCCAGAAGTCTTTCAAAAAACCTTTCGCCCGACGGTAAATATTCGCTTGAAGTGCCGTCATAAAGGGGATAACCCGATTCATTTTTAAGATATTCCGCCTGACGCGAGTGCATTATATCGTGATAAAGCAAACGGTCGGTCACGTCTTTATTATCTTCAAGAAAAGGCAAATAATGCGATTCGCATACACGCATCCGTTTTTTCAAATGCGGCATAAGACTGTTTCCGCCCCACAAAAGGTAAACCGAAATACCGAAAATGGGGAACAGCAGAATGAAGATTATCCAGCTCATTTTATGGTCGGGGTTGCCGCGGCGGTTTATAATGGAAATAACCATTATAATACCTACGATGGATGACAATACAAGCATACCTGCCGAATGAACTGTGAAATTGTAAAGCACCGCAAATAAAAACGCAAACTGAATAAGCAAAAGCAGTGCTGATGCTATAACTCTTGCGGGAATCCTCAAACCGCGTTTATGCTGTCGTGTCAAAAAATCACCTCTTAAAGTTATTTTACCATATTTTATAAAAATTTGCAACCAAGTGATGGGGAGTGTAAATTGTGGGGCAACTAAGTGACAAACCACAATTTAGGCCGATATTAAATAAGTAGTAGAAAAATTAGTAAATGTATGCTATAATTACTATAATTATATTTTTGAAACGGAGATTTTTTAAGGTGTCAAATAAAATTGTTTCAATAGCGCAGGGTGTTGAAGGTTTGTTTATCGCAAACAACCGCTTTAACACAACAAGTATTTCGTATAATTTTTATTTGCCTATGAAGGAAGAAACTGTGGCGGAAAATGCTCTGCTTCCGTTTATTTTAACATCTTCAAGCAAAAAATATCCCGACTTTTCGGCGCTTAATTTAAAGTTAAATAAGCTTTACGGTGCACAGCTTGAGGCGACCGCCGAAAAAAACGGTGACTGTCAGCTTCTTTCAATGCGTATTTCGGTCATCAATGACCGCTTCACCTTTGACAGTGATTCACTTGTTAAAGCGGCAAGTGATATGCTTTTGGGTCTTATATTTGAGCCCAACGTTCAGGACGGTGCTTTTGTTGCAAGTGACCTTGAGCGTGAAAAGCGCAAGGCAATTGAACACATAAAGGGCGAGCTTGCCGATAAGCGCACCTATGCCAAAAACCGCCTTATAAGTGAAATGTTCAAGGGCGACGCTTATGGTATTCAAAAATGCGGTACAGTAGAGCAGGTAGATAAAATCACAGGTGAAAGCCTTTATAAAGCGTGGGGAAATATGCTTAAAACCGCATTTGTAAGGGTGCAGGTTATCGGTGAAAGCCTGCCGCCAAAGTTTTTTGAAGCTGTGGCTGAAAAATTCAGCGGTGTTGACCGTTTTGACATAACCGACTGCAGTCTTTGCAAGCCTGCCGCCCCCGCAAAAAAGGTAAAAACCGTTTTTGAAAAAATGGACGTTAAGCAGGGCAAGCTTGTAATGGGCTTTTCAAGTGATATGTACGGTGACGATGACGTATCACTGCCGCTTATGGTAATGTGCGACATTTTCGGCGGTGCGCCTTATTCACGTCTTTTTACAAACGTGCGCGAAAAAATGAGCCTTTGCTATTACTGTGCGGCTTCCTCTGTGCGATATAAGGGTCTTTTAATGGTTGATTCGGGTGTTGAATGGCAAAATGCCGACAAGGCAATTGAAGAAATTTTGCACCAGCTGGAAATTATGCAAAAGGGCGAATTTTCTGATTTTGAATTTGAATCTTCAATTAAAAGCATTTGCGACACCTTAAAGGGTAATTACGACAGCCAGAACGGTATTGATATGTGGTATGCCCACAAAATTAATAACCGTCAGCTTTACACACCCGAGGATATTATTGAAAAAATAAAGTCTCTTACCCGCGAAGACATAATTTATGCCGCAAAGGGTGTCAGACTTCATACAATTTATAAGCTTTTACCAAAGGAGGGACCGATATGCTAAAGCAGGTTTTTGAAAATGAAATTGGCGAAAGCTACGTTAAATGCGAACACGAATCGGGCCTTAATATTTACATTCTTGAAAAGCCGCTTTACAATTCGGCTTATGCAATTTTCGGCACTAAATACGGCTCGATTGATAACTGCTTTTCGGTAAACGGCGAAAAGGTTGAGGTGCCCGAGGGTATTGCCCACTTTTTAGAGCACAAGCTTTTTGAAAGTGAAGACGGTGATGCTTTTTCACGCTATGCCGAAACGGGTGCTTATGCAAATGCCTTTACGTCCTTTGACAGAACCTGTTATCTTTTCAGCTGTTCATCCCGTTTTTATGATAATCTTGAAATTCTTTTAGATTTTGTGCAAAGTCCTTATTTCACCGCCGCTACCGTTCAGAAGGAGCAGGGAATAATCGGTCAGGAAATAAGAATGTATGACGACAGCCCCGGCTGGCGCGTTATGTTTAATATGCTTTTGGCAATGTATAAAAATCACCCTGTAAGAATTGATATAGCAGGTACAACCGACAGCATTGCCGAAATCACCGATGAGCTTTTATATAAATGCTATAACACCTTTTATAACCCACAAAATATGTTTTTGTGCATTGCGGGCAACGTTAATACCGACAAAATTTTAAAAATGGTGGAAAACAGCATTAAGCCCAAAGAAAAAATTGATCTTTGCCGAATTATGCCCGAAGAAACCGACGGTGTTTTACAGCCAAAGGTTCAGCAGGCACTTGAGGTTGCCACCCCCATTTTCTGCTTTGGTTATAAAGAAAATGCGGCATCTGTTCCCACGGTAAAAGAGCGCATTTGCACAGCCGTGCTGCTTGAAATGATAGCGTGTGATTCCTCACCGCTTTATAAAAAACTGACCGAAGAGGGTCTTATAAACGATGAATTCAGCTTTGAATATTTCAACGGTCCTGGTTATACCTCGGTTATATTCGAGGGTGAATCACGCGACCCGCAAAGGGTTGCCGATGAAATCAAGGCTGAAATTGACCGCCTTAAGGAAGACGGACTTAACAAAAAGCTTTTCGGTGCGGTAAGAAGCGGCCTTTACGGCAATGCCATTCGCGGCTTTAACAGTGTTGAAACCATTGCAATGGGTCTTGTTGACTGTGCTATGAACGACTGTGACCTTTTTGACGACATTAAATATTTAAAGGCAATTACGGTTGATGACGTTTACAAACGTCTCGCACGTTTAGATAATGATAAGACCGTTTTGTCTGTAATTGTACCCAAGGAGAAATAATCAATGAGCTATGACGTTACAATTTTTGGCATAGATATAACCTTAAAGCCGGTTGCCTTTACACTTCCTATCGGTGACGGCTGGGACGTTTATTGGTACGGCATCATAATTGCCATCGGTTTTATGCTGGCGCTTATTTATGCTTATACAAATTACAAACGCTTTAATCTTGACCTTGACCGCGCGCTTGACGTTGTGCTGGTGACAGTACCCGTTGCAATTTTGTGTGCCAGGGCTTATTACGTCATTTTTGACGGCGAAAAGCTTGAAAGCATCGGCGACTTTTTCGGTTTTGGTGATTCTTCAGGCTTTGCAGGGCTTGGTATTTATGGCGGTGTTATCGGCGCGTTTGTTACAGGCTTTATAATGTGTAAGCTTCGCAAGGTTAAATTTACCGATATGTTTGATATTGCTTCTCTTGGTTTTTTAATCGGTCAGGGTGTTGGCCGTTGGGGTAATTTTGTTAATCAGGAAGCCTATGGCGCATTTACCGGCAGTGACTGGTGGGGCATGCAAAGTGATATAACCGTTATGGAAATGGGCGAAGGTCTTGTTCACCCCTGTTTTTTGTATGAATCTATCTGGTGTATAACAGGCTTTGTGCTGATTCATTTCTTAAGCAAAAAACGCAAATTCAGCGGTGAGGTATTTTTAATGTATCTCGCGTGGTATGGCTTTGGTCGTGCAATAATTGAAACACTTCGTACCGACAGTTTAATGATCGGTCCGTTTAAGGTATCACTTTTGCTTGGTGTGTTGCTTTGCGCCGCAAGTGTTACCACAATTATAATTGTTCGCAAAAAGCTAAACCAAAAACAAGTAGTTTACGAAAATGTTTTTGCCGACGAAACAGAAGAAAATGAAACGGCAGAGCAAAAAGAAGAAACCACAGCAGAAGAGGTTGAAGACAATGTACAAGCTGATTGACGGCAAGGTTATATCCTCTGCAGTTAAAGAACGCGTTAAAAATGCGGTTGCTGACTTAAACAAGCAGGGAATTACAGTAGGTCTTGCGGTAATAATTGTGGGTGAAGACCCCGCGTCAAAGGTTTACGTTAATAATAAGAAAAAAGCCTGCGAAGCGCTTGGCATAATTTCGGAAGAATATGCTTTGCCTGAAAATACTACCCAAGAAGAGCTTTTAAGCCTTATTGATATGTTAAATAAAAAGGAAAGCATAAACGGTATTTTGTGTCAACTGCCGCTTCCAAAACATTTGGATGAGGGCGCGGTAATTAATGCGATTTCACCCGAAAAGGACGTTGATGCTTTTCATCCCGTAAACGTTGGTAAAATTATGCAAGGCGATTATGATTTTGTGCCCTGCACCCCTGCAGGCATTATGGAAATGCTTCAATATGAAAATATTGACATTACGGGCAAAAGCTGTGTTGTTATCGGCAGAAGTAATATTGTTGGCAAACCGATGTCAATGCTGTTATTGCACAAAAACGGTACGGTGACGGTTTGTCATTCTAAAACCCAAAACCTTAAAGAAGTTTGCAAAAATGCCGACATTCTGGTGGCGGCAGTCGGCAGACCGAATTTTGTCACCGCCGATATGGTGAAAGAAAATGCGGTTGTAATTGACGTTGGCATCAACCGTGTGGACGGAAAGCTTGTGGGTGACGTTAATTTTAATGAGGTTTGTGAAAAGGCTTCATATATAACCCCCGTTCCGGGCGGTGTCGGTCCTATGACTATTGCAATGCTTATGCAAAACACACTTACCGCCGCAAAAAAACAAAACAAGGTGATTTAATTTGCTTAAAAAAATGTTGATATCTCTCACCGCGCTTGCAGTAATGCTTGTAAGTGTGGTGTCTGCCCTTGAAATCGGGGATGAATTTTACCTTTACGGCAGGGATGATAAAAAGCTTGCCGCCGCCCTTTCAATGAGCGAGGCCGAGCTTTTGGATTATTGCAAGGAAAATGATATAACCCTGCTTGCGGCAAATAAGGATAATTCAAAACAAATAACCGAAATCACCCGCCAGACCGAATTTTCAAAAACGGTTAAAAACCTTGCGGTGCTTAGTGATGATGAAATTCTCGCCCTTACCTACCAGCTTTGCGGACTTGAAAACGTCAAGGGCAAGGTTGTCAGTAAGGATGCCTATAAATACCTTAAAATTGAGGTTAAAAGTAAGGATAGCGGCGGCGAATATGTTTTAACACAATATATAACCGTTAAGGGCGGCAAGGCCGTAACCTTAAGCTTTTATACCCAAAACGGTGTTGATACCGATTATGTTGATGAGATTTTTAATTCGCAGTTTAAAAGCGTTTCGGCAACAAAGGACTGGCTTACCGCCGCTTTGGCTGTGCTTTTGGGTGTCTGCGCGGTGCTGTCAGTTATGATAGTCCGCGACCTCAAAGCCCCGAAAAGGGAAGAAATTGAAGAGTAGTTAAATTGGGGTTTATAAGCCTTCCCCTTGAGGGGAAGGGGGACCACGGCAGTGGTGGATGAGGTGGAAAAGCGTTTAATCACTGCAAATTACACCTCATCAGTCACTTCGTGACAGCTTCCCCTCAAGGGGAAGCCTTGCCCGATAAACTATAATTTTATGGTATGATTTGTGCCTTGAAAACCATAAAGATATATGTTAAAATAAAGAAAAACGTTTTTCGGCGGTTTAGCCGCAAATTTTTAAAAATCAAGCCGCAAGGGGAATTCTCGCGGTTTTTATGTTTTGCAAATAGTCAAGGTGATTAATTATGCGTTTTAAAAGATTGATAATATTATTTTTGCTTATTTTCCTTCCAATTATAACGTCGTGTAACGTTTTGATGAGTATGGGAACAGTTTCAATAACATACAGTGGTTTTGGTGTTGATTCTTCTGGCGTATTATACGTTGGTAAAGAAAGCGTTATTGAAAAATATAAAGATGGCAAAATGATTGGCACAATTAGTCCACAAACAACAAGAGGATATGCATTCACCATACAGAAAGATGATACTATTTTATTATCTACCGCATCTATGGTTTACAAATTAGATAATTCCGGCAATATTTTAGATGAATGGGAAGATGAAGGCACAAGCACATTTAATGATCTTCAATTTATAAGAAAATTTACCGCCAAGGATGGTCGAAAATACGTAATGAAATCTCTTTTTGGCAGAACGGTAATATATTGTAATGACGAAATAATTTATCAAATGCCTTTACTCGATTATATAGTGAAAATATTATGGTTCTCATGTTTTTTGATTGGATTTGTTTTTGCTGTTATGTTTATAAAAGAATGGTTTAAGAAAAAAACAAATAAAGAATTTTCTAATACCAAAGTCAGCTGTGTAACTGATATATCGCATAAAGCGGTGGAAAAAGAATAAGATTTACGGACAGTCTGGAGTCCTGTACCTACACATTTGTTTTATAATTCCGTATTTGTGAATGAAATTAAATAAACACTTGATTTTTATGAGTGTTTGTGTTATAATCTTTGAGCATGTGATTTCACTCGGTCCTTACGAGTGGGTTCATTGCCGAAAAATTCGACATTGAAGCGGATGGTCCTCTGCCACTTGGTTTGGTTATGAACGTCTGTAAATTTTTAAGGAGGAAGAAAAATGGACGTAATTAAGGAATTAACTGCTGAACAGCTCAAAAAAGACGTTCCCGAAATCTTAATCGGTTCTACCGTTAAGGTTCACGTTCGCATTAAGGAAGGCGACAAGGAAAGAATTCAGGTTTTCGAAGGCACTGTTATCGCTAAGAACAACAGCGGCATCGCTGAGACCTTCACCGTTCGTCGTGTTTCCTATGGCGTAGGCGTTGAACGTGTATTCCCTGTACATTCACCTTCAGTTGCTAAGGTTGAACTCGTACGTAAGGGTAAAGTTCGCAGAGCTAAGCTCTACTATCTCCGTGATAGAGTTGGTAAGGCTGCAAAGGTTAAAGAAAAGATTTAATCTTGGAAGGGGGACGGGCAAAGCCTTGTCCCCCTTTGTTTTTAAGTAATAAGTAAGAAGTAATAGTGAAGAGGCAGATGTGCCTGCGGCGCTATTTTAAATGATAAGTGAAGAGTTAAGGTGCTTTATGGATAATTTATCAAACAATTCTGAAAACGGTTTCGTAATTGACACCTCATTTGCGGATAACGAAATCCCCAAAAAGGAAAAATTTAACCCTAAAAAAGAGCTTATTGAATGGCTGGGCGTTATCGCTTCGGCTTTGATTATTGTTGTCATTTTGTTCGGCTTTGTTTTTAGGGTTGCAGTTATCAGCGGTGACAGTATGAAAAACACCCTTTTTGGCGGTGACGTGGTGGTTATAACAAACCTTAACTACACCCCAAAGCGCGGTGACATTGTTGTGGTGTCCCGCAATGCCGAAAACACCCCCGACAGTATGCGTGATGAAAACGGTCCGATAATTAAGCGTGTTATTGCTACCGAATTTCAAATTGTAAATATCGATTTTGAAACAGGCACGGTTTACGTTGATAATATGCCTTTGGATGAACCGTATATCAGCACCCCTACAACCGATCAATATGACGTTAAATTCCCTGTAAAAGTGCCTGAAGGCTGTGTTTTTGTTTTGGGTGACAACCGCGGTGTGTCGCTTGACAGCCGCAGCAGCCGTATAGGTGACGGCGGTATGATAGATACACGCTATATTCTCGGTCATGCCGTTTACAGAATGTTCCCGTTTGACCGAATGGGAGGTTTAGAAGCTGATGAGTGAAAATTCTCAAAGCATACAGTGGTTTCCGGGGCACATGGCCAAAACTAAACGTAAAATTAAGGAAATTTTACCTATAATTGACGCTGTGGCCGAGGTGGTAGATGCCCGTATTCCGCTTTCTTCAAGAAATCCCGATTTAAAGGAAATAATTGAAAACAAGCCGCACATAATTTTGCTTAATAAATGCGATATGGCTGACCCTGCCGCCACTAAAGAATGGATAGCCTTCTATTCGGCGCAGGGCATTACCGCAATTGCGGTTGACTGCAAAAGCGGTAAAGGTCTTAACGCGTTTAAAGAAACGGTAAAAACAACCCTTGCAGACAAGCTTGAAGCTTATAAAGAAAAGGGAATGGTCGGAAAGCCCCTGCGCGTAATGGTGGTTGGCATACCAAACGTCGGCAAATCTTCCTTTATTAATAAAATTGCGGGCCGTACCCGCGCTAAGGCCGAAAACCGCCCCGGTGTTACAAGGGGCAACCAATGGTTTACCATTGATAAGCAGTTAGAGCTTTTGGACACCCCCGGTGTTTTGTGGCCCAAGTTTGAGGACCAAACCGTGGGCGAGCATCTTGCCGTTACCGGCGCGGTTAAGGACAGAATTTTGGATACCGAGCTTTTGGCAATGCGGCTTATTGAAATGCTATCTGACGGCTATCGTGATTTGCTTACCGCACGCTATGGCCAGCTTGATTTTGACCTTGACAGCTATGAAATTTTGTGTCAGATAGGCAAAAAACGCGGAATGGTTATCCGCGGGGGAGAAACTGATACAGAACGCGCGGCTAATATGCTGCTTGAAGAATACCGAAATCAAAAAATCGGTAACATCACTTTAGAAAGGGTATAGCTTATGCCTGATTACAGTTATGAAAAAGCCGCTGTTACCAGCGGCTTTAAGTTAATCTGCGGTGTTGATGAAGCGGGTCGCGGCCCTTTGGCGGGTCCTGTTTGCGCCGCCGCAGTTATTTTGCCCGAGGATCTGGAAATTGAGGGGCTTAATGATTCTAAAAAATTAAGCGAAAAAAAGCGCGAGCAATTGTTTGATATAATTACCGAAAAGGCACTCGCTTACTGCGTGGCTTACGGAACGCTCGAAGAAATTGAAGAAAAGAATATCTTACAGGCGACCTTTCTTGCAATGAACCGCGCAATAGACGGTCTTCAGATTAAAGCCGACTTTGCCCTTATTGATGGTAATAAAATCCCCGAAGGGATAAAAGTTCCTGCGGCGGCAATTGTTAAAGGGGACGCAAAGTCAATGTCGATAGCGGCGGCTTCAATTCTTGCAAAGGTAAGCCGTGACCGTTTGCTTTTGGAATATGATAAGCAATACCCGCAGTATCAGTTCGCAAAGCACAAGGGCTATGGCACAAAATTACATACCGACTTAATTAAAGAATACGGCCCGTGTGAAATTCACCGCTTGTCATTTCTTAAAAACATTTTGGGTGGTAAATAATGAATATCGGTGTTGTGGGTACACAGGGCGAAAAGCGTGTTGCACAGTTTTTGCGGCGGCGCGGCTTTAACGTGGTAAAACGGAATTATCAGTGCCGATACGGTGAAATTGACATAATTGCCGAAAATAACGAGTATATTCTTTTTGTTGAGGTTAAAACCCGCAAGCAAAATGCACTAATTTCTGGGTTTGAAGCGGTTGACAGTCACAAGCAGTCCCGCCTGACACTTGCCGCACAGGATTATATGACAAAAACCCTTTGCGAAAAGCAACCGCGTTTTGACGTGGCAGTGGTTACTGTCAGCGAAAAAGGTGACGGCACTTATGGGTACAGCCTTAAATATTTAGAAAATGCATTTTAGGTGAATTATGGACTTTTTTGACCTGCATTGTGACACGGCTTATAAAATGTATACCCAAAACCAAGGCTTTTATCAAAATAACCTTGCCGTTTCGGGCGAAAAGGGTGAAGTGTTTGAAAACTGGTGTCAGACCTTTGCGGTGTGGATACCCGACGGGCAAGAAAATCCATTTTCGTTTTATAAATCGGCGCTGGCACACCTTAAAAATAATTTAAGCGGTAAGGTTTGTCCCGTTTTTGCGGTTGAGGGCGGCGCCGTTTTGGAAAATGATGCTGACCGATTATATTTACTCAAATCTGACGGTATTAAATTTTTAACCCTTACCTGGAACGGTGAAAATGCCATTGCGGGCGGCAGTAAAAGTGAAAAAGGGCTGACCGATTTCGGTAAAACGGTTATTGAAAAAATGAATAAGCTTAACATAAGGGTTGACCTTTCACATCTTAACGACAAAAGCTTTTACGACGTAATTTCACTTGTCGAAAAGCCGCTTGCAACCCACAGTAATTGCCGCAGTGTTTATAATGTGCCGCGAAATTTAAGTGATGAACAAATTAAGCTTATTGCCGAAAACGGCGGAATTATCGGGCTTAATTTTTACCCCGAATTTCTGGGCGAAAACGTTTTTGAGTCACTTTATAAAAACATTTTTCATTTGTGTGATATGGGGCTTGAAAATAATATCGCCATCGGGTCGGATTTTGACGGTGGTGAGATGTGTGATGAATTATCAGATATTACAAAAATCCCCGATTTTTATGCGTTTTTAAAGGGTAAAGGACTTAACGACCGCCTGCTTTATAAGATATTTTATAAAAATGCGTGGGAATTTTGCTTAAACCTTTGACAAATCGGGTTTATTATAATAAAATAACTAAAGTAGTTTAAATGTTAGGATGCGAATTTTATGAATTACATCAGTACAAGGGATAAATCGGTCAAGACCACAGCCGCAGGTGCCATTTCTCAAGGCATTTCTGTTGAAGGCGGTCTTTTTGTGCCCGACAGCTTTCCCACCTTTTCAAAGGATGATTTTGACGCCCTTTGCGAGCTTGATTATATCGGTCGCGCAAAGTACGTTTTAAGTCACTTTTTGAATGATTTTACCGATGAAGAAATTGATTATTGTGTAAAGGGCGCTTATACCGGCTCGTTTGATAACGAACAGCCCGCCCCCATTTCACTTTTGGGTGAAAACGCAAATATACTTGAGCTTTGGCATGGTCCCACCTGTGCTTTTAAGGACTTGGCGCTTCAGCTTTTGCCTTACCTTTTGACCACTTCAGCCAAAAAGGTTTCAAAGGGCAAGAAAATTGTTATTTTGGTTGCAACCTCGGGTGATACGGGTAAAGCCGCGCTGGAAGGATTCTGCGACGTGGAAAATACAGAAATTATGGTATTTTATCCCAGTGAAGGCGTAAGCCCCATGCAAAAGCTTCAAATGGCTTCACAAAAGGGTGCAAACGTTCACGTTTGTGCAATTGAAGGCAACTTTGACGATGCACAGACAGGTGTTAAAAAGATTTTCACCAATAACGACGTCAAGGCCAAATTGGCAGAAAACAATATGCAGTTTTCTTCTGCAAATTCTATTAACTGGGGTCGTCTTGCACCGCAGATAGTTTATTACGTTTCGGCTTATTGCGATTTATTAAAGCGTGAAGGTGATTATCTTAAGGACGGCTTTAACATTGTTGTTCCCACAGGTAATTTTGGTAACATTCTTGCCGCTTATTATGCAAAGAAAATGGGTGTTCCGGTTAAAAAGCTTATTTGCGCATCAAATGCAAATAACGTTTTAACCGACTTTATAAACACAGGTAAATATGACCGTAACCGCAGCTTCTTTACAACAATTTCACCTTCGATGGATATTTTGATTTCCTCTAACCTTGAAAGAATGTTGTTTGAACTCAGTGGTGAAGATGATGCCGCAGTTGCAACAATGCAGAAATCTTTAAGCGAAAACGGCACCTTTACCGTTAGTGATGACGTTAAGGCAAAAATGACCGATCTTTTCTGGGGCGGCTGCTGTGATGATGCCGATACCCTTAAGACCATCGGTGATTTGTTCGATGAATACGGCTATCTTTGTGATACACACACCGCTGTTGCAATGAACGTTTACAAGCAGTACGTAGAAAAAACAGGGGACGATATTCCCACCGTTATTGCTTCAACCGCTTCTCCCTATAAGTTTGCCGCAAGCGTGCTTAATGCCGTAAGTGACAAAGAGGGCGAAAGCGAATTTGATACCGTTCGTGTGCTTTGTGAAGAAACAAAGACCGAAATTCCTGCCCCCATTGCTGCCCTTGAAAACGCAACTGTTCGCTTTAAGGATATTTGCGAAAAAGAAGATATGTTAAATGCTGTTTATTCAGCTTTAAATATTGAATAATAATAAAAAGCCACTGTTTCCAGTGGCTTTTTAAAAACTTGATATCTTACTTTGCCTTGAAGGTATCACAGCAGGTTTCATCTGCAGATGATGCCATACCGTTACCAACATGAATTTTGCCGGCAGAGCAAGTATCGTTTGCTGCGTGATACATACAATTCTTAACGTTGCAGGAAATGCATACGTTTGATTCGCATTTGTTTTCCATTTAAAATCAAGTCCTTTCTGACCATAAGGTCTTTACTATTTTGCCGACAATTTTTAAAATTATTCGAAAGGGGAGAAATTTTTTATGAGTATTTATGCCATTTCCGATTTGCATTTGTCCTTTGGCACTGATAAGCCGATGGATATTTTCCGCGGTTGGGGCAGTCATACCGAAAGGCTTAAGGCCAACTGGTGCCGACTTGTAAATGAAGATGATACCGTAATTCTTCCCGGTGACTTTTCGTGGGGGCTTAAGCTTTCCGAGACCTTAGAGGATTTTAAATTTTTAGAATCGCTTCCCGGCAAAAAGATTATTTTAAAAGGTAATCACGATTTATGGTGGTCAACCGTTAAAAAGCTTCGCGACTTTTTTGAAGCAAACCAAATTAAATCGGTTGAAATTTTGTTTAATAATACTATTATTGCCGAAAATTATGCCATTGCAGGCACACGCGGTTGGTTTTATGATGATAAGGCCGATAAAAAAATAATCGCGCGCGAGGTTGGAAGACTTGAAACGTCACTTAAAGCGGCTGAAAGCACAGGTCTTCCTGTTTTGGTATTTTTACATTATCCGCCCGTTTATAATAATGACGTCTGCAGTGAGATTTTTGACGTTATAAAAGCGCACAACGTTAAAACGGTTTATCACGGACATATTCACGGTGCAGGACTTAACAATGCCGTAAAGGAATACGACGGTGTCGAATTTAAGCTTATTTCCTGTGATTGCATAGATTTTACACCAATTTTGGTGGCAAAATAAATATATTTAAAATAAAATAAAAAAATAGTGGAAAAAATTGCAAAGCTGTGTTATAATCATTTAGAATGCGAAAATGTCAATAATTAATGGCGTTTTCGAAGTTAATATTTTGCATACTTTATGCGGAGGTATAAAAATGACTTTAAAAGAAACAAAAAATTTAAGCGCTAACAGATATGAGCTTACAATTGCTATCAGCGCTGAAGAATTGGCTGACGGTGTTAAAAAGGCATACGACAGCAGAAAGAACGACATTGTTATCCCCGGTTTCCGTAAGGGTAAGGCTCCCTATGCAATGGTTATTAAAATGTACGGTGAAGAAGCATTTTATGAAGATGCTCTTAACATCCTTTATCCCGATGCACTTGAGGCTGCTATTGCTGAATCAGGTCTTAAGGTTATCAACGACAAAATGGATACCGACATTGAATCTATCTCTAAAGAAGACGGCGTTGTTTTAAAGGTTGCTCTTACCACTTATCCCGAAATTGAAATCGGTAAGTATAAGGGTCTTAAGGCTGAAAAGGTTATTGCAAAGGTTGAAGACAGCGAAGTTGACGCACAGGTTAACGCATTGGCACAGCGCAATGCACGTATGGTATCTGTTGAAGACCGTGCCGCTCAGATGGGCGATACCGCAGTTATCGACTTCGAAGGCTTTAAGGACGGCGTTGCATTTGAAGGCGGCAAGGGCGAAGGCCACTCATTAGAGCTTGGCTCAGGCTCATTCATTCCCGGCTTTGAAGAACAAATCGTTGGTAAAAACATTGGTGATGAATTTGACATTCAGGTTATCTTCCCTGAAGAATACGGCGCAGAAGAGCTTGCCGGTCAGGAAGCAACCTTTAAGATTAAGCTTCACGAAATCAAGTTCCAGGAACTTCCTGAAATTGATGATGAATTTGCAAAAGACGTAAGTGAATTTGACACCTTGGATGAGCTTAAGGCTGACATCAAGGAAAAGGCACTTGCTCAGAAGGCTAAAATTGCTGAAGAAGAAGCTGAAAACGAACTTGTTCAGCAGATTGTTGACAGCATTAAGGGTGAAATTCCCGAAGCTATGTTTGAAAACCGCTTACAGCAAAGCGTTGAAGAATTTGGTTACAGACTTTCAATGCAGGGCTTAGACCTTAACACCTATCTTATGTACACCGGTACATCTATGGACGACTTCAAGGCCACCTTCCGTCCTCAGGCTGAAGCACAGGTTAAATTCCGCCTTGCGTTAGAAAAGATTGTTGAGCTTGAAAACATCGTTGCCGACGATGAGGCTATTGAAGCTGAATATAAGAAGATGGCAGAAGCTTACAATATGGAAGTTGAAGCTGTTAAGAATGCTGTTCCCGCAAGCGAGCTTGCAAAGGACGTTGCTGTTCAGAAGGCAATTGACTTTATTAAAGAAAATGCGGTTATCACTGAAGTAGAAGCTAAGACTGAAAAAAAGCCTGCTGCTAAAAAGTCTGCCGCAAAGAAAACCACCAAAAAAGCAGAAGAAGCTGCTGAATAATTGATTATAAACCTTTAAAAAGGTTCATAATATTATACAAATAACGCCGGCACGTTTAAGTGCCGGCAATTTTAAAAAAGGAGTGTATATTATGAGTTTTATACCTTATGTTGTTGAACAAACCAGCAGAGGAGAGCGTTCATACGATATCTTTTCACGTCTTTTAAACGACCGTGTCATTATGCTTAACGGCGAAGTAAATGATGCATCTGCCAGCGTTGTTATTGCACAGCTGCTTTATCTTGAAGGGCAGGACCCCGATAAGGACATTAACTTTTATATCAACAGTCCCGGCGGCTCGGTTTCGGCAGGTATGGCAATTTATGATACAATGCAGTACATCAAGTGTGACGTAAGAACCATTTGTATGGGTATGGCCGCAAGTATGGGTGCATTCCTTTTGTCTGCAGGTACAAAGGGCAAGCGTATGGCTCTTCCCAACAGTGAAATTATGATTCATCAGCCCCTTGGCGGTGCGCAGGGTCAGGCAACCGAAATTTTAATTGCCGCAAAGCACATTGAACGTACCCGCGCAAACTTAAATCGCATCTTGTCAGAAAACACGGGCAGAAGCCTTGAAGAAATCGAACGTGATACCGAACGCGACAACTTTATGACCGCGCAGGAAGCTAAAGAATATGGCTTGGTTGATGAAGTAATTGTTAAGAGGTAATAAATAATGCCCAATAAAATTGACGATGAAATTCGCTGTTCCTTTTGCGGCAAAACCCAGGATGAGGTAATGCGCCTTGTTGAAGGCCCCGGGGTTTACATCTGCGATAATTGTATTGATTTTTGCGCCTCACTTTTGTTTGAAGATGAAGCGGCAGCACAAAAAAGCAGAAAACCAAAAAAGGAAAAGGAATTTGTTTTACCCAAGCCGCAGGAAATCAAGGCCCAGCTTGACCAGTATGTAATCGGTCAGGACGAAGCAAAAAAAACCTTGTCGGTTGCGGTTTATAACCACTATAAGCGCATCTTCAAAAAGGATGAAAGCGGTGTTGAGCTTAATAAAAGCAACGTTTTAATGCTTGGCCCGACAGGTGTCGGCAAAACTCTTCTGGCGCAGACCCTGGCAAAATGTCTTGACGTGCCGATCGCCATTACCGACGCCACCACTTTAACCGAAGCGGGTTACGTTGGTGAAGACGTTGAAAACATTCTTTTAAGACTTATTCAAGCGGCTGATTATGATATTAAAAAGGCCGAACGCGGTATTATCTACGTTGATGAAATCGACAAAATTGCAAGAAAGAGTGAAAACACGTCTATCACCCGTGACGTAAGCGGCGAAGGTGTTCAACAGGCGCTTCTTAAAATCTTGGAAGGCACCGTTTCAAATGTTCCCCCGCAGGGCGGCAGAAAGCACCCCCAGCAGGAATTTATTCAAATTGACACCACTAATATTTTGTTTATTTGTTCGGGTGCTTTTGACGGCATTGAAAAGGTTATTGAGCGTCGCATCGGCGGCAGCAGTCTTGGCTTTGGGGCAGACGTTAAATCCCCTAAAAGCAAGGAGGCCGAAGCCCTTAATATGATTGCAACCCATCAAGACCTTGTAAAGTTTGGTATTATACCCGAGCTTGTCGGCCGTTTGCCGGTTATTACCGCTTTAAAGGGTATGGATAAGGAAACGCTTATCCGCATTATGACCGAACCGAAAAATTCAATCATCAAGCAATACGAAGCCCTTTTCAAAATGGACGGCGTAGACCTTATGTTTGACAAAAAGGCGCTTAATAAAATTGCCGAGCTTACAATCGAACGCAAAACAGGTGCTCGCGGTCTTCGTTCAATAATTGAAGGCGTTTTACAGCCCTTAATGTTTGAAACCCCGTCTGATAATACAATTAAGAAAATTGTTATCACCGAAGACACCGTTTCAGGTGGCGCGGCAGAGATTATAAGAGCATAAAAAATCCACCCTTCGGGGTGGATTTTGTTTTAGTGAATAAGTAATTGGTAAGAATGAATAAGTAATGTGTCGCTTTGCGACAAATATAAATTGGGGTTTATAAGCCTTCCCCTTGAGGGGAAGGGGGACCACGGCAGTGGTGGATGAGGTGGAAAACCGTTTAATCACTGCAAATTACACCTCATCAGTCACTTCGTGACAGCTTCCCCTCAAGGGGAAGCCT
>JAZNOE010000052.1:0-28686 GCA_045580625.1 Acutalibacteraceae bacterium
AAATCGTATGTATTTAGATTGATATAACTCGTAGGGGCGATTCACGAATCGCCCGTTGCGATTAACTATTATTTTCGGACAATTCGTGAATTGTCCCTACGATGTGCCGCCAATTAAACAGAGCGATAAACTATAATTTAACTACGCTTATTATCCAAAAATGCACATAAAAAATCCCCCTGAAAAGGGGGATTAAATTATTTAATTGCCTTTGCAATTTCAACACAAATTATTGCGGCAAGCACGAATACGGCAACAACCGCAAGGCTTATTAAAAGGTCGAATAATGCAGTTTCGTTAAACGGCATTACAAGGCGGTATTTGCGCTTAATTTTTGAAAGCTGCAATAAATTTTTGAAAATTCTGAAAAGCACCACAAAAGCACCGAAAAGAATAACACCTATGTATTTAAGTATTTCAAGAATAACCTTCCATACCTTTTTACCTTTGGTTTCTTCAAAAAGGTCATCTTCGGTTTTTTCGGCTTTTTTCTTTTTGTTGTTATCAAGCATTAATTTAAATGCCGAAACGTCTAAAATTACCACACCGGGAATAAGCGGTAAAAGCCCCCAGAAATTGCCAAATGCCAAAAGGCAGATGCCCACGGCAATAAGCGGCCAACCAATAACGCAAAATGCAAGATTCTTTTTAAGCTCTTTACGTTTTTTGGCATATTTTTCAAAGCCTTCGCAAAAAGCGTCATAAAAAGGTGTGCCCTTTTCTTCAAGCTTTTTGTCTTTTTTAACACGGGACAGGCATACGTCAACAACCGCGCCGCGACCTTCGAAGCCTTCCTTTAAAAGCTTTGCTTCATTAAAGGTTTTGCAATAAGCAATATTTGCGGTTTTGCCGTTTTCAAGCTTTGTCAAAATTTCCGAAACGTCGTTGTCAGAAAAACGAAGCGCAAGCTCGTCTTTAATTTTTTCGGGTGTTTTGCCAAGCTCTTTTAAAACAATACAATATAAATCCTTTGCCATTTAAAATCCCCCTTGAATTAAACTTCGTTTATATAAGTATTATATCAATACAACGCTAAAATTTCAAGTATTGCTAAAATCGGTATTTTTAAAAAATAAAACAAGCGGAGTTTTGCGGGACTTGACTTTTATAGGAACTTGTTGACATTTCAACAAGTTCGCGTTATAATGTTTCTGGACATAATTTTAAAGGGGGACTTTTTGTGCAGGAAAGATTTGAAACCTTTACCGTGCTTATAAACCGAATAAGCCGTAATATTCGAAAAATTAAAAATCAGGAAATGGCGGAATATAATTTAAGAAGCGTGCACATTTCTTGTCTTTATTATCTTTATACTTCTGACGGACTTACCGCAACCGACCTTTGCGAGCGCTGTGAGGAGGATAAGGCAACCATTTCCCGCGCGCTTGATTTTTTAGAGCAAAACGGTTTTTTAATTTGTGAAGCCAAATATGCCAAAAGGTACAGAAGCCCCCTTGTGCTTACCGAAAAGGGAAGTGAGGTAGGCAAGAAAATTGCCGAAAAAATCGACTGCGTGCTTGATGAAATAAGTGAAGGGCTCAGCGATGATGAACGAATTGCCTTTTACCGCAGTCTTACAATTATAAGCGAAAGTCTTGAAAACGTTTGCAAAAAATACGGCAAATAATTTAAGGAGTATTATATGAAAACACGAATCATTGTGGATTCAACTTCAGATTTAACACCCGAAATTAAAAAACAGGTAAGCGTAGTACCGCTTACGGTCAATTTCGGTGAACAGGAATATATTGACGGCGTTACTATTGACCACAAGGCCTTTTATGAAAAATTAATTGAAACCGATGTTCATCCTACAACAAGCCAGGCTACCCCTGCTGCTTTCGCGCAGGAATATGAAACGGTCGGGCAAGAGGGCGCGGTGGTGATTACAATTTCTTCTAAGCTTTCGGGCACCTATCAAAGCGCTGTGATAGCGGCAAATGATTATGATAACATTTACGTTGTTGACAGCGGCAGTGTTACAATTGGTGGCGGAATTCTGGTTGAACGCGCATTGCAGTTAAGTGATGAAGGCTTAACTGCGAAAGAAATTTCAAGCCGCCTTGAAGAAGAAAAGAAAAAAATTGTAATTGTTGCGCTGGTTGATACCTTAGAATATCTAAAGCGCGGCGGACGCGTTTCAAAAACGGTTGCCTTTGCGGGTGCGGTGCTTAATATCAAGCCGGTTTTATCGGTGGTCTGTGGTGAAATAGAAATGCTTGGTAAAGCACGCGGCTCTAAAATGGGTAATAATCTGCTTGTTCAGGAAATTGAAAAGGCAGGCGGTGTTGATTTTACAAAGCCTGTTTTACTTGGATATACAGGTCTTTCAGATTATTTATTGCTTAAATACATTGAAGACAGTAGGCACATCTGGGATAAGGGACTTAAGGAGGTTCGTTATACTACCGTTGGCAGTGTAATCGGCACACATGCGGGTCCCGGTGCGGTTGCTGTGGCATTCTTTAAAAATTAAAAACAGCCGCACTTTAAAGGAAAGAAAAAAGAAGCACGAATTCGTGCTTCTTTTAATTTTGTCTTATGCCGTAATATTGAACTATTTAGTTTTTAACGTGAAAATTTCCGCCTTGCCGTTTTTGGTTTTTTCTATAAAATCTTCCACACTGCAAATGGGTTCTTCAAAGCATAAGCCAAACAGCTTATTCTGCTTTGCGGCCGAATGATTGTCCGAACCTGCAAATTTAATAAGACCGTAATGTTCACAATATATTTTTGCCAAATTGTTTTCTTCATCGGGTCTGTTGGCGTTCATTATTTCAACACCGTCAACGTGTCTGGGGAAAAGGCGAATATGGTCAATATACCATGCTTCACGGAAAGGATGTGCCTGAACTATTAGTGCACCGCTTTCTCTCATAAGCGTAAGCTTATCGCTCTGCCGCATACTCATAATTTCGGGGTGAGCCAGGAACCACTCTTTATCAAGTCCATATACCAAAAAATCGGTACCGCCGTAAGTGGTTTCAACACCGCAAAAAACCTTAATTCCAACAGTTTCACTTAATTCTAAAGCTTTTTCGTAATCCGAAAAATAAAAATTAATTTTTTCCTCATAGGTTCGGTCACTGTTATCAACGTCAGGAAAATGGTTGGTAATAAAGATACCGTCATATCCCAGTTCTTTATAACACTTTACGGTTTCCTCTGCACTTGCGATTGCGCAACCGCTGACAGGAGAAGTATGAAGATGTGTTTCGTATTTATACATTTTATCACCCCAAAATAATTATAACTGCATTTTTCTGTAAAAACAAGATTTTTTTACTATAATAAGCCACTATTTTTTTATGTACTGAATATAATTTGTGTCGCTGTTTTTACTGCGGTTTTTCATTGCTTCATAAATCTCATCGTGCAAGAATTTTACTTTTTCTTTTTGGGTGTCGCCCTTTGGGTAAAACGGTCCGTCAAGAAAAACCTGCATAATGGGTCTTTTGAAAAGCTTTGATTTTTTGTAAGTTACAGTCATTGCAAAGGAAGGTTTGTCGAATTTTACGGGGAATTTAAACGAAGCATCAGGGAAAGGTCGGATATCGGTATAATATTCCCACACGTGCGCTTCGGGGTAGATAACAATAGGATGATTTTTGTCAAGGCGGTATTCAATGGCGCGGTTAAGCTCTTTAATACCGCTGAAATTATCTACAATTGGCAGAGCACCTAAAAATGGCAAAATTTTACCGATAAAGGGTATGCCGTAATTTGCCGTGCTTACAACGGTGAAAATTCTTTTTGGCAACACGCAAAGGGCAGGGATAAACACGTCGCCCACAGGCTGTGTATGGTTGCCGTAAATAAAAAAGTCACCCTTTAAGCCCTTTATTTTTTCTCTGCCCTTTACCTTTAAATGTAAAACACATTTGCAGTAAAGCCCGCCGAAAATTACCGCAAGACCGTAAATTATACCCGACAAGGCTTTTGATAAAATATCGGTTCGGACCCATTTGTAATTGTCTGCTAATTTAAAATTCTGGTTGGCGGTTTGCTCAAAGTCATCGGTAAAGCTGTCGTAATATCTTATTGGCTTACTCATAGCTCACCCTTCCAGCCAGCAATGTCAGAAGCTTTAAATTTATAATCAAGTGTCTTGCCGTAAACCGCCTCATAGCAGTCCTTTTTAAGTGAATAATCCATAATGCCAAGCGCTTCGGTGTTTTCTTTAACGGTTTTGCTTTGGTCGGGGTATAAAACGTCCAGAACGTGAAGAATATATTTTACCTTTTTAAATTCCGCTGTGTCATCTTTATCGGTGTCTACAATTTCAACAAAGCAGGAAATAATCGGCACGTTAAGCTTTGCGGCATAAAAATATGCGCCGTTTTTGGGTGGACGGGGCTTGCGGTAGTTAAACCACATTTCCTGTTCGGGGTAAAGCAAAATCGCGTGCTTTTTTTCGACAAGCCTTTCCTTTAAAATTGAAAGAAAATCGCGCGCTAAATAACGTGGGTCCTGTGAAATGGGAATTGTGTCGGCATAGTTCATCAAAAAGCCGATAAAGCCCGTCATCGCAAAATTAGACGTCTGACTTATAATGCCAAGCTTTTTTCTTTTAAGCTTATTGGTTAAATGTCTGATTACGGTATTTTCAAGCGGGCCGAAGTGGTTGCTTGTGATAAGCACACCGCCAAGGTCTTGCGGTATTTTTTCAAGTCCCACAATTTCGGTATTTTTATTTATAATTTTGGTTGCGGTTTTAGCCATTAATACACCGATAGCGGTTTTAACCTTAAAGGTGAAATCGTTTCGGCTTTCCATATAATCAGCGGTAATTTTTTTGCTTTGCTCCGGGGTGAGAACGGGGTCGTTAATTTCGACCTTATTATGAAACTGACCGCTTTCGGCAAAGCTTTTTATGTTTTCAATTACCGCCATTCGGTTGTCACCAATTATCATAATCTGATTTTTACTCCCTTATCATACATTTTTTTAAAGGTTATTTCATTTTCGGGAATTTCGCCCCCGCAGCGGACAAGCATTTCAAGACATTCGCTGTCTGCCTTTTTCTTCTCGTCAGTATATGCGGCCTTATAAGCCTTTATTTCATCAATATATCCGCTGTCATCGGCATATTTCCAGAATTCATCAGCGTATTGAATACCGTCATAGCACCACGGCTTTGAAAAAAGGTTGTAATGTATGATATGCGTTTTTTCAAGCGGCGGCTGTGCATCGTTTGGCATTGTATCCCAAGATTCATCAAGATAATAAATTTTACCGTTACAAATTGCATTCAGATAATCTTGATCGGGCGCAATGCTGTCAAAATGGTATGTGTTTAAAAGGTTTAAAAAATGCCCCTCAAAATTGTATTCGCGCATTTTTTTAAGGTTCATCAGCAGCACGCCGGAATTTATGTATTCTTCCTTTTTGACCCCAACTGCATTTTCGGTATAGGCAACCAGCGGGGGAATGTCGGCAATAGATAGGTCGTTGCAAGCACCAATAAAATTATCAGAGATATCAATGTCAAAAAGCTTTGCAATATCATCGGTTAAAACAACGTCACTGTCAATATAAATTGCCTTGTCATATTGCGGAAATAGTGACGGAATAAACAAACGGAAATAAATTGTAAGTGTAAAATAATCACAACGCAGGCGGTTGCTCATGCGGTCGTCGAGCGCTTCAAAATTTGCTTTCATGGGGGTTAAGTCAATTTTAAAATTATTGCTTTCAAGGGCTTTAAGCTTTTTAAGGTTTTGCTCATTCAGCCCTTGATGTAAAACAATCGCGCGGTATTGTCTGTCATTGCTTGCGTTTTTTATTGCAGAATTAAGTGCAACCGCTAAAAACGGCGCATAGCTGTCATCAATTGTGAAGAAAATCGGGATCTCTTTGTTCATTTAATTTGCTCCTTTGATATTCGTTTATTATTTCATCAAATTCAAAAATTTTAAGGTCGTTATGTAATTTTTCGGTGTCCCACGGCTTTACGGTTACCGCGTGGATAAATGGTAAGAACCTAAAAAATGTGGTGAAGTGCTTAAACACCGTGTCGGACTTAATTTTCCCTTGCTCGTTATATTTTTGCGGTAGCTTTTGCTTTAAAGCCAGTTTGTTAAGGGCCGACTGGTCGGGCATAAACATTTTTTTGTCCCTGCACATAATACGGCATTTTTCAAAAAGTCCGCTTTGGCGGATGTTTTTCATATTCATAAGCAGCATACCCGAATTTAAATAATCGTGCTTAAAAATATTGCCGAAAAACCATTTCCCGTATCTGTCGGGCACACCTGCAATTTCGGCGCGGTCTATATCGGTTTCATACATATCGCGAAATTCACCCCGACACAACACGTCGGCATCAAGATATAAAATGCGGTCGGGTATTTCGGGTACTGTATCAGCAAACAGCCGAAGCATACAAAGGGGTGTAAACCGAGTGCCCATATTAGCCAGCGGAAGATAGCCTTCAAATTTTTCGGTCAGGTCAAGCAATATTACCCTGTTGTTACTGTTTTTTGCTTTAACGTTTTTTTGAAGATTATCTGCAAATTCCTGTGTTATGCTTTTGTGCTTTTCAAGGTTGGCTGTAAGTGTGTAAAAGGTAACGCTTTCGGCTGTGCTTTTGCAAATTGAAAGTGCCGACAGAAAAATGCCGTCACACACGTTACTGTCACCGCAAAAAAGAATATTCAATGCTTTTTCACCTCGTTAAATATTCTAATTATGTGGTTTTATAAAATAAACCCATATATTGTAGAAACCTGTCTATTAATTAAGTTCGGGGTCATAGAATAATTCTACGGCCAATTCTACGATTAGTAGAAATGAAAAAACACACCGTTTTAAGCGGTGTGTTTAAAATTATTTTAGTTTTGGCTTTTTAATAAACGACCATAGAATGACAACAATTTGTCCCGCAACACCTAAAAGAAAAATAAGCGAAACGTTAAGCCCGAAATGTAAAAAGGTTATATGTATTGCCGACAGCACCGCCCAAATCAGTGCGGATATAATAAGATAATTTCGTCGGGGGTTAAACCATATCGAATTAAATATCAGTCGGATTATTAAAACCACGGGCAGGGCATATACAAAATAAAGCCATTGAAAGGTTGTTTTGTTGGTGATAAGTGAGGTAATAATAAAAGCAAAAATTGCAACAAACCACACAACACTTTCCGAAATATAGCAAATAACCCTGCGGTTGTATTTAACCTCTTTTTGCTTATGCTCTTTAACCGTTTCTTCAATGTTTTCGCTTCTTACCAGGTAATCAAGCGAAACACCAAACAGGTCTGCAAGCTGAACAAGCACCGTAATATCGGGTGAGGATTCAGCGCGTTCCCATTTGGAAACGGTTTTGTCGGAATAATTAATTTTTTCTGCCAGCTCCATCTGTGTCATATTGTTGAGAAGCCTTAATTCAGTTATATTTTTTGCAACTATGTGCTTTACGTCATCCATACTGTTTCCTTCTTAATAGATATTACCTATATTATACACCTTTTAAATCTGTTTTTCAAGCGGGTGTTGAAATATCAACAAATTATCATAAAACTAAAAACACAAACAAAACTATAGAATTGGGGTGTTATGACGCATAACCGAATTAATCGGAAAGCTAAAAGGCCGCACCGGAGGTTTTGCGCCTTAACGGAGAGCTTTTAAAATAAAGTGCTTGACATATGTGTAAAAGTATAGTAAAATACTTGTATACATATATACAGGAGGAAAAACAATGAAAAAGTTTTTAATCGCTTTACTTTCAATAGTTATGGTTTTAACCATGGCTGCTTGCGGCGGCACATCAACCGATAAGGATGGCGGCAATAAGGGTGCAAGCAAAATGACAATGGGTACCGGCGGTACACAGGGTACATATTTCGCTTACGGTAACATTCTTTCAAGATATATGAAGGATAAGGCCGGCATTGACGTTACCGGTGTTTCTACCGGCGGTTCTAAGGCAAACATTCAGGGTATTGATATCGGTGACTATCAGTTAGCTACCGTTCAGTCTGACGTTATGGACTATGCTTGGCGCGGTGTTCGTGCTTTTGAAGAGGACGGCAAGGTTACTTCCTTCCGCACTGTTGCAGGTCTTTATGCTGAAGCAGTTCAGCTTGTAACCACCAACCCCGACATCAAGTCTGTTAAAGACTTAAAGGGCAAGAAGGTTTCTATCGGTGCTCCCGGCTCGGGCGTTTACTTTAACGCTATCGACGTTTTGGAAGCTGCAGGTCTTACCGAAAAAGACATTAAGGCTCAGTATCAGGACTTCGGTCAGAGTGCTGACGCTCTTAAGGACGGCAAAATTGATGCCGCTTTCATCGTTGCAGGTGCTCCTACTCCCGCTATTACCGAGCTTTGCATGACAAACAAGAATGCTAAAATCGTTCCTATCGACGGTGCAGTTGCTGAAAAGCTTATGAAGGACAACACCTTCTATTCAGTTTACAAGATTCCTGCAAAGTCTTATGAAAATCAGGATGCTGAAGTTCTTACCGTTACCGTTAAGGCAACCCTTATTGTAAGTGCAGACGCAACCGAAGATGATGTTTATAAGTTGACTAAGTCAATTTTCGAAAATATCGACGCTATTACCAAGGAACACGCAAAGGGCGCAGAACTCAGCCTTGAGAATGCTACCGACGGTCTTACTGTTCCTTTCCATGCAGGTGCTGCAAAATACTTCAAGGAAAAGGGAATCGAAGTAGCAACCAAATAATTAACTTAAAGGTTAATTTCTTAAAACGTAATAGCTGCGGCGGTAAAGTCGCAGCTATTTTAATGCTGTTATGAAAGGTAGGATTTTTGTTGGCTTTATTTAAGAAAAAAGCAGTTGTGGCCGATGCTCCTATGGACGTTGAAGCCGTAATGAAAAAGTACGACAGGGAATCTAACGTCCGCGTTTGGGAAGGCAAGCCCAAAATTGTTGTTAATTGCATTCTTGCGGCATTTTCTCTGTTTTGTATTTACGTAACCTTTTTTGCAACCTGGCTTGACCTTGTAAGACTTGCAAGCTTTGTTGCGTGCATTGTTTTTATCGGTTTTTTGGTGTTCCCCGCACGAAAGGGCACACAAAAAGTAAACTATATCCCGTGGTATGACATTATTTTAATGCTTGCGGGTTCGGGTTCATTCTTTTATATGGTTGTAGATGCCGAAAAAATTATCAATGCAGGTACAATTTTTGAAAATTATCAGATTATAATTGCCATCATCGGTGTGCTTTGCCTTTTAGAGCTTTGCCGCCGCTGTGTTGGTATTCCGATTATTATTGTTGCGGTTGCCTTTATGGTATATGCCGTGACCGTTTCTTACACCAATCCCGATTTTATGAGAAGAATTACCCGTCTTTTCGGTGATGTTTTCTTCAAAACGGCTTCGGGTGTATTGTCAACACCAATTGATACTTGCTCGAAATATATTGCAATCTTCATTATCTTCGGTGCATTTTTGGAAAGAACCGGCATTGCCGATTTCTTTATTAAAATTGCAAACTCGGTTGTGGGCGGTTTTTCGGGCGGTCCTGCCAAGGTTGCCGTTGTGGCTTCTGCCCTTGAGGGTATGGTTTCGGGCTCATCCGTTGCTAATACCGTTGGTTCGGGTTCGGTTACCATTCCGCTTATGAAGAGAACAGGCTATAAGCCGGAATTTGCTGCAGCTGCCGAAGCTTCGGCATCCACCGGCGGTCAGATAATGCCCCCCATTATGGGTGCGGCGGCATTTTTGATGGCTGAAAACATTGGTGTGCCTTACAGCAGCATTGTTGTTCGTGCAATTTTGCCTGCGGCACTTTACTTCCTCGGTGTGTTCATTACCGTTCACCTTGAAGCTAAAAAGGAAGGTCTTCGCGGTCTTTCTAAGGAAGAATTACCCAAATTCTTACCACTTTTGAAGCAGTCTTATTTATTGCTTCCCCTTATCATATTAATTGCACTTGTTGGTTCGGGCTCACGTTCAATTGCTTATGCTGCTGCAATTGCAATTGTTGCCGCAATTGTTGTTGGTATTTTCAACAAAGAAAACCGCATTACCCCCAAGCGCATTTTTGAAGCCTTGGCTGCAGGCGGTCAGGGTATGATTACCGTTGCGGTTGCTTGCGGTGTTGCAGGTATTATCGCAGGTGTTATTACTTCAACCGGTCTCGCGCAGGAGCTTATGAACGGTATCGTAAGCCTTGCAGGTGATAGAGTTATTGTTGCATTGTTCCTTACAATGCTTGCTTGTATCGTTTTGGGTATGGGTGTTCCCACCACTGCAAACTACTGCATTATGGCGGCGACCTGCGCCCCCATTCTTACACAAATGGGTGTTCCCGTAATTGCGGCTCACTTCTTCGTGTTCTATTTCGGTATCGTTGCCGACTTAACACCTCCTGTTGCTTTGGCGGCTTACGCAGGTGCGGCAATTGCTCAGGCAAATCCGATGAAGACCGCTTTCACCGCAACCAAGCTTGCTATCGGTGCGTTTATCGTACCTTATATATTTGCGCTTAACCCCGCAATGCTGTTTGTTGACACGGTTTGGTATGACGTTGTGCTTATCTGTATAACTGCAATTATCGGTATGTGTGGCGTTTCGGCATCGCTTGAAGGCTATCTTCTTACCAATATGAAATGGTATGAACGTATCCTTTCTGCCGCAGGCGGCCTGTTACTTATCTATCCGGGTCTTGTAACCGACCTTATCGGTCTTGGCATTGTTGCTGTGGTAGTGCTTATTCAGTTAATTTCTAAAAAAGCACATAAAAAAGCAGAAGCTTAAATTTTAAAGAAGGTCTTAAACAGACCTTCTTTTATTTTTTGTAAAAAAATTGTTGACAAAAAGGAAAATTGTGTTATAATAGCATAGGGTTAGCAAAGGCTAACCGAATTTTGAAGGTGATTATTATGACTTTAAACGAAGCTATTGAAGGAAAAGAATATATAATTGCTCGGATAGAAACCGACGATGAAGAATTAGACGCGTTCTTGTTTTCTCTCGGTTGCTACAGCGGTGAGCCCATTACAGTTGTTTCCCGCAAAAAGGCGACCTGTGTTGTTTCTATCAAAGATGCAAGGTACAGTATCGACAATCAGTTAGCAGAAGCAATTGTCCTTTTATAAAAAAAAGGGGACAGTCTGCTGATTGTTTTTTTACCCGCAAGTTAGCCTATGCTAACTTATAAAACAAATTTGTTTCAACAGGCGTTGGCCGTTAGAATATGAAAGGAAATTATTTTATGAGAATTGCTTTAGCCGGTAACCCTAATTCCGGTAAAACAACAATGTACAATGCTTTGACCGGCAGTAATGAAAAGGTCGGTAACTGGGCAGGTGTTACGGTTGACAAGAAAGAACACCCCATCAAGAAAGCTTATTGTGACGGTTCAAACGGTCTTATTGCGGTTGACCTTCCCGGTGCTTATTCAATGTCGCCCTTTACAAGTGAAGAAAGCATTACAAGTGCTTACGTTAAAAACGAAAATCCCGATGCTATTATAAATATTGTGGATGCAACAAACTTAAGCCGCAGTCTTTTCTTTACAACCCAGCTTTTAGAGCTTGGTATTCCTGTGGTTGTTGCGCTTAATAAGGCCGATATTAATGAAAAGAAAGAAACCGTAATCGACACCACGGCTTTATCGCAAAAGCTTGGCTGTCCTGTAATTGATACAGTCTCCACATCGGCAGACGGTCTTGCACAGGTTGTAAAATCGGCAATTGCGCAGGTTGGTAAAACACAGACTGCACCTTACGTTCAGGGGGATGTTGACCTTACAAATAAGCAGGCTGTAATTGCGGCTGACCGCAAGCGATTTGAATTTGTAAACGCTATTGTAAAGGATGTTGAAACCCGCAAGGTTTTAACTAAGGATAAAAACTTTGGCGACAAAATTGATGAGGTGCTTACAAACAAATGGCTCGGTATTCCGATTTTTGCGGTTGTAATGTTCCTTGTTTTCCAAATTTCACAGGTTTGGGTTGGCCCTTGGATTGCCGAAGGCGTTGAAATCGGCAAGGTGGCAATTCCCGGTCTTGTTACCCTTATTGAAATGTTCCAGGACTTTGTCGGCGGTTACATATCAAACCCCTTGCTTTACGCTTTGGTGGTTGACGGTATAATCGGCGGTGTGGGTGCCGTTCTTGGCTTCTTGCCGCTTGTTATGGTAATGTATTTCCTTATCGCTTTACTTGAAGACTGCGGTTATATGTCACGTGTTGCCGTTGTTTTAGACCCCATCTTCAAGCGTGTCGGTCTTTCGGGTAAATCGGTTATTCCTTTTGTTATCACCATCGGTTGTGCCGTACCGGGTGTTATGGCAAGCCGCACTATCCGTAACGAGCGTGAACGCCGCGCTACCGCAATGCTTGCACCCTTTATGCCTTGCGGCGCTAAAATTCCCGTAATTGCACTTTTCGCAGGTGTATTCTTTAATAATGCAGGTTGGGTAAGCACCGTTATGTACCTTTCGGGTATTGTGCTTATCTTCCTTGGCGCGTTGCTTATAAACCGTATTGCGGGTCAGAAGGCAAGAAAATCCTTCTTTATTATTGAGCTTCCCGAATATAAAGTGCCTTCCTTCTGGGGCGCATTCAAGTCAATGTGTTCACGTGGTTGGGCTTACATAGTAAAGGCTGCTACAATCATTCTTCTTTGCAATACCGCAGTTCAGATTATGCAGTCATTCACCTGGAAGTTTACGGTGGCTAACGATTCGGCAAGTGATTCTATTCTCGCTTCAATTGCAGGTCCTTTTGCTTATCTTTTAGTACCCGTTGTTGGTGTGCTTTCCTGGCAGTTGGCCGCCGCCGCTGTTACAGGTTTTATCGCAAAAGAAAACGTTGTTGGCACACTGGCAGTTTGCTTCGGTCTTACAAGCTTTATCAACGTTGATGAATTGGTGCTTGAAGGCGGTGCCGAAGAGGTTGCCGCAAAAATGAGCCTCACTGCCGCTGCTGCACTTGCATATCTTATGTTTAACCTTTTCACACCCCCTTGCTTTGCGGCTATTGGCGCTATGAATGCCGAAATGAAGAGCGCAAAATGGATCTGGGGCGGCATTGGCTTACAGCTTGGCGTTGGTTACACAGTTGCATATTTTGTTTACACCATCGGTACACTTATAGTTGATGCATCGGCTTTGAATATTCCCGTTGCAATTGCAGGTCTTGCGGCAGTTCTTGCTATGGCAGGCATTGTTATTGCACTTATCATTAATACTGACAAGAAAATGAAGGCAGAATACGAGCTAAAAAAAGCGCAAAAGGCGGCGGTTAAATAATGGGTGATTATATTGTTTTGGCAATTCTGGCCATTGTAATTATTGCCATAATAATCTATCTTTACCGCCAGAAGAAAAACGGGCGGGCCTGCATTGGCTGTCCACATTCAAAGCAATGCGCTGAAAAAAGCAGCTCTAACTGTAGCGGCAACTGCAGTGGTTGCAGTGGATGTTCTTCAAACAATAAATAAGTATTAAACAAAAACACCTTAAGAAAAAACCTTTTACAAAGTAAAGCTTTGTAAAAGGTTTTTTAATTTATATTCTGCCGCATTTTCATTCTTTTCCAGTTGATAAAACCGTAAATATCATTTGCAAAAAACATTATAAAGCAAAAAATCATCGGCAGGTATGCCGGGTCTTTAATCGATGCCAGCACCCACAAGACAATAAGCACAATATCGTTCGCGGCATAGGACAAAGCATAGTAAGGCGAGCGCAAAAAGGTCAAATAACAGGCAAGAAAGCTTGTTGTAATTGAAACTGTGCTTATAATTAAATTTGTGTTGCCAAGAAATTTTAAAATGAAGTAAAACGCAAAGGTGACCAAAACCGTCAAGATAAGCATAACATTAATTTGTTTTTTGGTTATCGACTGCACCTTTACTTCATCGGTGTCCTTATAAGGGTTTTTATACCACTGAATTAAAGCCATTACCGCCATGGGCGCTGTCATAAAGACATAGGTTATCATTTCGCCGTAATATGAAAAGAAAAACGAAATGATGCCGTAAAAAACCGCAAAAACAATGGTCAGCACTTGGCCTAAAAGATAACCCTTTGCAACAAAAATTAAGGCTGTCACACCTATAACAGAGGCGCAAAGAGAAAGATAATACTTATCAGGCGCAAGTAAAAATGACCCGCTTACAACCGCGACGGAAAAAAGCCACAATAAAAGCTCAAATTTGGAAAGTGCTTTAAAGCTTTTTAAAAATTTCAAAATTTCACCCCACATCAAAAAACATCCACCGCACATCTTCAAAGACCTAACGATGTGCAAGTGAATGTCATACATTCTCTACCCGGTGGCAGACAAGATATTTTTTATTATTTTATAACATATCAGTGCAAAAATCAAGTGTAATGTTTAATACCATATAAATAAATTTGTCAGCGCATACTGTAAAATTAGCGTTGCAAAAAGGAAGGCATTTGCCATAAGCAACGGATTTTTTGCTTTTTTCAAAAAAGCAAAAATTAAGTAAACAATTGCACCTATCACAACAGGCAGGCAAATTATTTCGCATATCCATGGGTAAAGTACGCCAATTTCCATATTTGTGCCGTACCCAAAACCGGTTGAAAACTGTTCTAAACACAGGTGAATAGTCCAGATAATGTTTAAAAGATTTGATAAAACAAGCCCAATAATAAGTAAAACCGAAAATAAGTTCATATATTTATTTTCTTTCATCTTAACACCTATTGTTTAATAAATGCTTATATTATAAATTAAAAACGTTATAAAAGCAATGAATAATGCAATAAAATGCTAATTTTCGAATTTTTATTTGTGCAGTTTTTTTGTTAGTATGCTTATTGCAAAATAAACCAAGGATGGCAAATGCCATCCTTGATTTTATGCTACGATTGTTCATAACTAAACAATAAAATTCAAATTATAAAATCAAATATATGGTCTATTAATCTGCATTTGAAAATTTATTTTTCCACGGTCTAATGCAGGCAAAACATAATATAGTTCCTAATATAGCAATAATGCCCCATATAAATAAGTTCATTTGCCAACCAAAGTTTTCTGAAAGCACGGCAATGCCAAAGGTTGAAATGCCGCTTCCGACGTATGCACAGGCATTTAAAACACCGGTTACGGTTGAAACATTACCATATTTTTTGAAGTACGGCGGCACCATAGCGGTAAGCATTGATGATACGCCGTGCATAGCACCGGTAAGAATTGCTGAGCATAGAATTGAAACAATTGCGCTTGCACCGGAACAAAAATACAGTGTAACCGATACTGCGCTTCCAATTATAAACATAATAGTTGAGCAAGTAACGGGATTTTTAATTTTGTGGCGGTATAATTTTGAGGTTATTTGGGTGCAAGCAATACTGAACAAGGGTAAAACAATACCGGTTAATATTGAAACGGCGGTGTCCAAATGATAAACATCGGCAATATATGTGGGCATCCAGGTTGTAACACCGTCACGAAGCATACCCTGCAAAATTATCGCAAGCATAATACCAATTACAACAGGGGTTAAAAGTAAATAATTTGCGTTTTTGGTTGGTGTCAATGTTGCTGTAGTTTTTTTTCTGCGGTCAATATCTATGCTGTATTTGTTCCACAAGAATATAGTTATTACGCCGCATATTGATGAAAAAAGAAAAACAAACCGCCAGTTTAAAAGTGTTATAATAATAGGTGCAATAAAGTATATTGCTATAGTACCGTAAGAGCTTGCCCAAGATATTCTGACAGCCATTTTTTTGTAATAATCTTCTGAGAAAACTTCCACCATAATTTTAACAATCGGTGGCCACATAAACGCTTGGGCAAAACCGTTTATACACCATATAACAAGCATGATATATGGATTACTGCTTACCATCATAAGTAAATTCATTACTACAGAAACGCCAAGCCCTAAGCTCACAAGCTTTTTGGGTGAAAAATGGTCCCCACAAATACCACTTACTATTTGACCAATGCCGTAGGTAATAAAGCCACCTGTAACAGACATGGAAAGCAACGTGCGTGCTATACCGGTTTGGGCTTCAATTTCAGATATTATGGCGCCGAAATTAATTCGTGTTATGTAGCTTGCCATATAGGTTACAGTAAAAAGTACGGCAAGTTTGCGGGCTTTTTTCTTATCTAACACTCGTATCATCCTTTTCAATTTTAAGTCCACTATATTATACGAGTAAATATTAAATATACAATTGACAATATTGGTAAAAATATGTACAATATTGCTATAACGGTCTTGGGGGTGTGAAATGGATAAAAATTATATTAAACAATTATATGACGATAATTCGGGTTTTAGATTGCATTATACAATCGGGGAATTTGCAGGCAAATCCACCACCCAATATTTGCATTATGATGTTGAACTATCGTTTATATATTTCATAAAAGGTATTGGCGAAATTAAAATAGAGGGTAAAAAATATGATATAAATGACGGCGACCTTATATTATTAAAGCCGTCGGAATTATATCATTGTATTGTTAAGGACGGAATGCATCACGAAAGATTAGTGCTTTATTTTAACAGTAATTTATTGCAAGGTTTCGGTGCGGTAGGTGATACTTTTTTTGAACCCTTTTATAACCGTAAGGACGGCTTTGAAAATAAAATACCAAAAGAATTGATAGAAAAAGAAAAGATTAATGTACAGCTTTTAGAATTGCTTGAGCTGGTTAAGAAATCAAACGAAGTTGATAAACTGGTTTCGGTTTGTAAGACTGTGGAAATTTTATCAAAAATAAGAAATATAATTTTAAAAAGCTTCGTCGAGGAAAAAACAAAGGCTGTCGATAATAAAATGGTTAACAATGTTATTGCTTATATTAACCAAAATTTTCAGTACGATATGAGTCTTGAAAAAATTGCAAAAGAGCTTTTTGTGGATAAATTTTACATATCACGTTTGTTTAAGGAATATGTAGGTGTAACGGTGTGGAATTATGTAATTTTTAGGCGTATTTCTGCATTCAATGATTTAATTCGCACAAACACCTCTATAGAAGAAGCGTATTTAAGGGTCGGTTTTCAAAATTATTCTAATTTTTTCAGGCTTTATAAAAAGCATATGAATATGACACCATCAGAGTATAAGAAAAAGGTTTTTCACAAATGATGTTTTTGTAATGTTTTGTACCTGTTTGTCGTAAATTTATATATTATTAGATAAAATAATTATCCATTGGTATAATGAAATTAATTGGAAAAGGATGGCTTGATATGATTAGATTTGACAATAAAAACAACAAGCTATGTAATGGGGGTTTTTGAAAAAAAAACGAAAGTTGTAATACCAATGGTATCATAACTTTCGTTTTTATTTGGTCGAGGCGACAGGATTCGAACCTGCGGCCTCTGCGTCCCGAACGCAGCGCTCTACCAAACTGAGCCACGCCTCGACATATAATATTAAGTTTTAAGTTAAATTGTGATAACAATATCTCCGCGCTGCTACGCAGCTTACTCTTGTGGTACCCGACGACTCGAAACTGCCGTTTCTCACTTGTCGACCACCGCGCCTTTTCGCTTTCGCTGTATCATCCGCAGGATGCGCTCAAGCTCAAAGCTACCAAACTGAGCCACGCCTCGACATATATTTTGTTAAAAATCAGTTAGCCTTACTATTATATATTTTTAGCGACCGTTTGTCAAGAAAATTCGGTAATTGACATTTATTTTTTCAACATTTATAATGTTAAAAGTTGATAGGGGGAATGAACGTGCAAAGGCCTTTAAAGCAAAACACCAAAATGCTTATTTTTTCCGCGCTTTTTACTGCGGTAATTTGTGTTTTTTCGCAAATTGCAATTCCGACCCCAACTATGCCAATAACCCTGCAAATTTTTGGCGTTTGTCTTTGCGGTTATCTTCTTGGTGTAAAATATTCATTTTTTTCGATTTTGTGTTATGTTGCTTTGGGTGCAATAGGCTTGCCTGTTTTTTACGGCTTTCAGGGTGGTGTGCACCATCTTTTAAATTTTACGGGCGGCTTTATTTTTGGATTTTTACCGTTAGCATTTTGTTGCGGCATTTCTTTGAAATTTAAACACAATTTGGTTAAAATTGTGCTTTCTGTTATCGGCGTTTTAATCTGCCATACAATTGGTGTTTTGCAGTTTTCGTTTGTGTCATCAAACGGCTTATTTGAAAGCTTTTTGGTGGCATCGCTTCCATATTTAATAAAGGATATCCCACTTTGTATTATTGCATTTTATATTGCAAAAATTTTAAACCGTAAAGTGATAGTATGATTTATTAAATAAATTGGGGTTTATCGCTCAGTTATATTGGTAGCACATCGTAGGGACAGGCCTCCCGGACTGTCCGCAAATAAAGTAGGGGTTTAACGGGCAGTCGAGGACGCCTGCCCCTACGCGCGTCTACAATAAAGTTCCCGATAAACTATAATTTGAAATAAAAAACCACGGTAAAGCGTTTAAGCTTTTACCGTGGTTTTGTTATTTTTAAATTACAACATATATATGCCCGACTTTAAAAGCACAAAGCTGTATTTGCCCGACTCGATATACTGTGAAACGGGTTCTTCAAAATCCTGCAGCTCATTAACGGCATAGCTGTCAAGATTAATGCTCACAAGCTTTTGCGAGCCCTGGTTTGAAACAACTGCGGTGTCACCCTTAAGAAAAAGACTTTTAGGCTTGTCAAAGGGGGAATGATTACCGCCGATTCGCAGTTCTTCCCGCATATTGAAAAGGTTGTAGCGTAGCAGCACGTTACATTCACTATAAGCCGCCCAAAGGGTGTTTTTATAAACGGTAATATCATTTGCAATTGAACCGCGGTAGGCAAGACTGCCCTGCCAGATGGGTGTTGCATCAGCATCTAAAAGCATAGCCTCACCGTCAACTTTTAAAATAAACACCTTTGAATTTGGCAAAACGATGGCGCGGGTTAAAATATAATTATTGCAATAATTTATTACTGACTTATAATTGTGACCGTATTTTGTGACAAGATAAACGTTTTTTGCAACGTCAGAAAAACGGCCTGTGTCAAATGACAGCATTTTATAACCGATGACAATTTTATCATCTAACGTGTCTTTATGGTATGAAAACAAAATGCCGTTTTGTGTGGGTAAAATATCAAAGACTGTGCCTTCAAAAATTTGTTTCATTAATTATCTTCCGTTTCGTATTTTTTGTGCGGCCAGCAGCACACCTGCTCTGGCACTGTGGAAATTAAGACCGCCCTGCATCCAAGCGGCATAAGGTTCTCTGAGCGGCCCGTCGGCTGAAAGCTCAATCGAAGCGCCAAGGGTAAACGCGCCCGCGGCCATAATTACGGGGTCGGTATATCCGGGCATATCCCACGGCTCGGGCAAAACAAAGGCATCAACGGGGGCGCCGCTTTGCATACCCTGGCAAAAGGCCACAAGACCTTCGGCCGAGCCAAGCGTTACGCACTGAACAATATCACCACGCGGGTCGGTAGGCTCAGGTGATACGGCATAGCCCATGGCCTTAAATAAAGCAGAGGTGTAAACCGCGGTTTTAACCGCCTCACCAACAACGTGTGGTGCTTGGAAAAGGCCCAAATAAAGCTCGCGGCTCATACCAAGGGTTGCGCCAACCTCTTTGCCAACACCCGGGCAGGTAAGTCTGTCTGCGCATTTTTTAACCAAATCATGTCTGCCTGCAATATAACCGCCGGTGCGGGCAATACCGCCGCCGGGATTTTTTATTAGCGAGCCTGCCACAAGGTCAGCACCGACGTCGCACGGCTCAAGCTTTTCTACAAATTCACCATAGCAGTTATCAACCATAATTATTGTGTTGGGCGACACCTCTTTTACCGCATCACAAAGCACTTTAATGTCGTCAATAACAAGACTTGGACGGGTAGAATAACCGCGCGAGCGCTGAATATATGCCATTTTATAATTATCTTTAGAAAGCTTTTCTTTAATCGCTTCAATATCGGGTGTGCCGTCGCTTAAAAGCTCAACCTGGTCGTAAACAACGCCCCAGTCACTAAGCGAGCCGTCGTTCTTTTCATCAATACCGAAAACGCCTGTAATTGTGTCATAAGGTCGGCCTGTAAGCACCAAAACCTTATCATTCGGGCGCAAGACACCAAACAATGCAACGGTCAGTGTATGTGTGCCTGAAACAAAATTGTGGCGCATAATTGCATCCTCTGCGCCCATAACGTCGGCCATAACCCGCTCCAGAATTTCGCGGCCGCGGTCATCATAGCCATAACCCGTTGAGCCGCCCATATTTGCTTCACTCACACCGTTTTCAATAAATGCCTTAAGCACCTTAAGCTGTGTGTATTCGGCAATATCATCAATTTTGGCAAAGCGTGTTTTAAGGGATGCCAGAATTTCATTATCAAGGCTTAATAATTCATCATCTATATTGAAAAAGTTTTTAATATTCACTTATTTTTCACCCAATATCCTGCATTGTAAAGTTTTATAAAGCCGTTTTTAAGGTAAAACGGCAAAACACTGTCGCGGCAACAGGCGTAAAAGTCCTTGCCGTAATTTTTTTGTAAAATTCCTTTAATTGCAACACTGCCATATCCTTTTTCGTGGCTTGCCAGCCCGTTTATAATAGCATTGTCACCCGAATTAAAGGTGATAACGGCGCATTTATCCTTAATAGCAAAGGCCTTTGCAAACCCCAAATTCTTGCGGCGGCAAAAATCCACCGCAAAGTGCGGGTAATCGGGCAATGAAAGCCCGTCAACGTCTAAAAGTGCATAAATCTCATCGCTTTTAAGGTCATCACTAGGGGTGTCACCCAAAATGTCGGCCTTGCGCCATACTATGTTTATATTTTCATCGGGTAAGCAGTCAATTGCTTTAAGTGTGTCAATGTCGCTGAAAACACACGCGGGGGAAAGCACCGCCACAAATTCCTTTAATTCTTCTGTGTCGGCGTTATTATTGTGTATTATCATATTGCCGTCGGTCATAGCAATAACGCATTTATCATTATCCTGCGCCCAGAACATAACCGACGGGTCGTTTTTATAACTGTCATAAAGGCAGTTTATTTTAATGTTTTCAGCCGAAACAGCGGAAATTTGTGGCAATTCGTTTAACAGGCTTATCATTTTATATCGCCGCTTAAAATGCCGTTGAGCATATATTTTGTAAGCTTTAGCATAACTTCCATATCTTTTATATTAGCCACGCACGATGGCGAGTGAATATAACGGCAGGGAAGCGAAATTGCAAGGGTACGAACACCTTCACGGCTTAAATGTATCGCGCCCGAATTATTACCGCCCGCAACTGCGCGCTTGGGTTGTACTTTAAGTCCGCTGTTCAAAGCGGCATTATAAAGGTCGCGGTCATAAGCGGTGGCGCGGTCCATAAATGAAACGGCGGGACCGTCACCCAAATTGCAAACGGTTTTATCGGCCGCAACACCTGCAATATCTGCGGCGGTGGTGGCTTCAAGCACAAGTGCAAAATCGGGGTCAACAGCAAAGGTTGCAACTTTGGCACCGCGTGTTCCGATTTCTTCCTGTGTGGAAAAAACCGCATAAAAATCAAATTCAGCGTCTTCCTTTAAAAGGGTGATAAGCACCGCACAGCCGATGCGATCATCAATAGCCTTTGCTTTTATATTTTCGCCCATTACGGTGAAATCGCTTTGAATAACGGCGGTGTCACCAAGGCTTATAAGGGAAAGGGCATCTTCTTTAGAGGTAGCACCAATGTCGATATAAAGCGAATCGGCCTTGGGGGCTTTTTTAGCTTCTTCTTTAGAAATTAAATGAACCGGTTTTCCGCTTATAATACCGGTAACGTCACCAATTTTAACGGTTTTGAACATTAAAACCGATGCATCCATACCGCCAACGGTGTCAAACTTCAAAAAGCCGTCGGAAGTAACGGACGTGATAATAATACCCACTTCATCCATATGGGCATCAAGCATTAAACGTCTGTCACTGCGGTTTTCACCTTTTTTAAAGCAGATTATATTGCCGAGGTTGTCCACCTTGTATTCGCAAAAACCTTCAATTTCTCCGATTATAAAATCGCGTATATTTTCTTCACTGCCCGAAGTGCCGTCTAAAAGGCAAAGCTTTTTAAGAAGATTAAGCATTAAGCGCACCTCCCGACATTATATAAGCATAAAGCAAATTGCAAACGCTTTCTAAATCACATAGTGATAATATTTCGGTTTCGCTATGCATATTGCGAAGGGGGATAGATAACGTACAGGTTTTAACGCCTTCGCGGTTAATGCTTATCATATCGGCATTAGTGCCTGTGCGACTGCCCATAACCTCAAGCTGATAGGAAATATCGTTTTCCTTTGCGGTATTAATAAGTTTATTGGAAATTTCTTTTGAAAGGGAGGGGGAAATACCAATCATTCCGCCCTTTGAAAGGGTGCCGCATTCTTCGGAAGATATGCCGACACCGTCGCCAAAGCTTACGTCAATTGCAATGGCTTCGTCGGGGTTGACACGAAAGGCGGCGGTGCGGACACCGCGCATACCAAGCTCCTCGCTGTCGCTTAAAACAAAGGCAACGTTTATGGGCGGCTTTTTACCGTAAAGCTTTTCGGCAAGCATTAAAAGGCAGGCAACGGCAGCGCGGTCATCAAAGCTTCTGCCATACACTAAATCATTCTGAAGCTCACCGCATTTGCCCGCAAAGGTAACTAAATCGCCAACTGAAACAATATCCTTTGTTTTTTTGCCAAGCGATGTGTCAAGCTTTATATCGGCAATATCATTAAAAGTGTCTTCACCCTTTGAAAGATGGGGCGGTGTTGCACAAAAAACTGCGGGAACAGTTTCCTTACCGTGCACGTTAACTGCGCGGGAGGGCAGGGTGCGGATGTCAATTCCGCCCGCGTTTGAAACGGTCAGAAAGCCGTTGTCATCAATATCGGTTACAACCATTGCTATCTGGTCAATGTGGGCATCAAGCATTAAGGTATAATCATTTTTGCCGTCAATAAAGCCGATAACCGTCAGGTTGTCCATTTTTTCAGCAGAGGTGTATTTTGATAAAATACCGTAAGCAAAGTCCGATGCGGCGGTGATATTACCCACCGCATCAAGGCTTGAAAGCTTAAAAAGAAGTTCTTTAATGTTCATTATAATTTGTTTACCAATTCTTTAAAATGATTTCCGCGTGCAACAAAGTTGGGATAAGCGTCAAAGCTTGCGCTTGCGGGAGAAAGGGTTACAACGTCGCCCGGCTTTGCAATTTCGTTAGCCTTTAAAACGGCGGCTGTAATGCTTTCGCATCTGATAATCTCGGGTGTGCCGTTATAGTTTGAGTCAGACCTTACAGCGGCTTCAATTTTATCTGCAGTTGCGCCGCAAAGGTAAAGCTTTTCAACCTTTTCTAAAATATAGGGAACAAGCGGCTCATAAGGAATATGCTTGTCATAACCGCCTGCAATAAGGTGTACCTTTTGGTTGAAGGCCTTAAGTCCTGCAATTGTGCGGGTAGGACTTGATGCGATAGAATCGTTATAATACTTTACACCGTTTACTTCACGAACAAATTCAATTCGGTGCTCAACACCCATAAATTCCTTTGCAACCTTTTTAATTGAATCCATACCGGCAAAGCCCCATACTGCGGCAATTGCGGCAAGATAATTTTCAACGTTGTGATCGCCCAAAATTGCAATGTCGTCACGGTGCATAATGGGGGCGTCAAGACCACGGTAGGTCATATGAATGGTGCCGTCAGCTTCAAGCCATGCACCGTTTTTAAGCGGTTCGGTCATACTGAAGGACAGCGACTGACCGCGGGCATACTTTTTAAAGCCTTCGGTAATTTCGTTATCGCGGTTTAAAACTGTGCGCGAAAAAGCGTTCTGGTGAAGAATTATGTTCTTTTTAGCGTCAATATATTCTTCCATATCCTTGTGTACGTCCAAATGGTTGGGGGCAAGGTTTGTAACAACTGCCACGTCGGGGCTTTTTCGCATAGAAATAAGCTGGAAGGATGAAAGCTCAACCACAACAAAATCGTCTGCGGTGATATTTTCAATTTCGGGAAGTAAGGGTCTGCCGATATTACCGCCGACAAAAACTCTTTTGCCTTCGGCTTCAAGCATTTTGGCAATGAGTGTGGTTGTGGTTGTTTTTCCGTCCGAACCCGTAACCGCAAACAAGGTTGCGGGGCACAAATCGAAAAATACTTCCATTTCACTGGTTACTGCAATACCTTTTTTTCTTGCGGCTTCAAGTTCGGGTAAATTAAAGCTCATACCCGGGGTGCGGAAGATAATATCCACTTCCAGATCATCAAGATAACTGTCCCCAAGGCATAATTCAGCGCCCGCTGCTTCAAGCTCGTTTGCGATTTCACCAATCATTTCACGGCTTCGGCGGTCGCAGGCATAAACCTTTGCGCCTTTTTTAAGAAAATCTAAAATTAAGGGGGTGTTGCTGACACCAATACCGCACATTGCGATTTTTTTACCTTTTATTTGTTCAAAAAACTGCTTGCAATCCATAAGACTACCTCCGTTTTGACATACTTATTCAGCATATAAATATATTATACTTAAATATATATAAAATATCAATAATTAAAGGCACAAATTTCCAAAAAATTAATAAAGGGGATATTTTATATGAATTACATTAACTGTCAGAAAAATCTTCCGCCTGAAGCAGTCAGAAAAGCTATTGTCTTTTGGTGCGAAAATTCCATTCAGCACATAGCGTCGTTTTTATCGGCAATCAAGGGTAGCGGCGCGGTGCTAAATGATGATTTTTTGCGTGAAATTAAAGAAATTGATATAATCTTCAAAAGCATTTATGATGAATATTCGTCCGATAAAACAGGGCTTCCCGTACGGCCTGCGATTTTGTTTAAAACCAATACTCGTTTTATAGCACTTCTTGAAAGAATCAAGCTTGAAGCAGTGTCGGGATATCCGATTATACAGCAGTCGGTTTATCATTACATTTTTGAACAAAATTATATAAATGCTATATTCGGTGTATCGGTACCGCAAAACACACCCTTGATAACGGTGAAATTTGCGCCGTTTTATAACAATAACTGTGTTTTTAATCAAATTTATTTCTGGTCGGTTATAGGGGCAATGCACCCGTCGCTTTTGCTTAATAATAACGATTTTGCCGCCGCTATAAACGGTTACTCACGCGAGTTTTTAAGGGACACCGCCAACAATTTTAATTTTATATGCTTTTCACTTTCTGATATGCACAAAATGAATAACAAAAAAGAGCTGACAAAAATTTTTAATAGCTTTTGTCAGCTCAATAACAGTTTTTTATCCTTTTTGATTTCAGCACAAAAGAGCAGTCCCAAGGTGTTTGCCGCCACATCAAAGCCAACCCTTTCCGAAGGGTTTTATAAAGGTGTTCAGCACATGATAAACGAGCACCGCCTGGTAAGTGAATTATGTGACGGAATGGGTGAGATGCTGAAATAATTTATGAAATATCCTTTTTGGTATATTTTATAAAGGCCGCAACAAGACCAATAACCGCAAAGGCAAGACCAACTGCAAGATATTTAATTTCAAGGCTTTTATTTGTGATGATATCGGCGCTTTCTGCATAGGAAAACGGGGTGATATATTTCAAGAATTTAAGGTCATCGGTAAGATTGGAAATTATGTTTATCATATAAAACCCAAAACCTACACCTATGCCAATGCCCATGGCAGAATTTGACACAAAAGCCGAAATACCAAAGCAAATCAAAGAAATTTCGAGCTGTAAAATGAAATATGCCAAAAATATTAAAAGCATTGTTTTAAAAGGCGGGTTGTCAATAATAATTGCGGTCAGGGTAAAAACAACACCCATAACCAATAAATTTAAAATAACAATTTGTGCAATTGCGGAAACAAGCTTTAAGGTAACAATTTTTTTGCGTGAAAGCGGGTGTGAAAGCAAAAATTCGGCGGTGTGGTGGCTTTCTTCGCAAGATAGCGCAACAACACCGGTAATGGCCGCAAAAAGCGCACCGCCAATACCTAAAACGTTGCCACATTCTATGCCAAAATATCCAATAAATTCGCCAAAGTTTATGCGGTCCATACCAAACGCTTCCGAAAAAGCGCCCATTTCGGCAAATATGTTTTCCATTTCGCTCATTTGTCCCGTCATTTCGGGATAAATCAAAACAGTAACGCCAAGCATAAAGCAAATTGCTGCCGTCCAGATTAAAAGGGAAATTCGGTTCTTTTTTAATTCGTGAAAAAACAAGGTCATTACTGTTCACCATCCTTTTTATAATAGTGCATAAACACTTCGTCTAAATCGGGATCGGTAATGTTGACGTCATCAATGGTAAGGCTTGAAAGCATTTTAATCAATGTATCAGGTCTGCCGCTATACAAAAAGCTCGTTACACCGTCTTCGGTCTTTAGATCGCGTATGTTTTCGTTTTGCAAAATTTCGCTTACACCTTTAAGGGTAACACGCTTTACGTCGCTGTGCGAAAGGCTTGAAACACTGTCACAGGCAAGCAATTTTCCGTCACGAATGATAGCGGCATTTTTGCAATAACGCGCCACTTCGGATAAAATGTGGCTTGATAAAAATATTGTCGAGCCCTGGAGATTTCTTTCTTGCAAAATAGAATAAAATTCGTGCTGAATAAGCGGGTCAAGACCGCTTGTCGGCTCATCTAAAATGTAAAGCTCGGGCTTGTGCTGTAAAGCACAGACGATACCCACTTTTTTTCGGTTTCCAAGTGATAATTCTGTAATTTTCTTGTTAACGTCAAGGTCGAGGCGGCGACAAAGATTTTCGGCTTCTGCGCTGCAGTCCATATTTCGCAAATCGGCAGATAGCTTTAAAATTTCTTTAACCTTCATACCCTTGTAAAATGCGGCGTCACCAGGCATATAACCGACCTTTTTTAAAATTTCGGTAAGGTCGGTTTTAACGTTCATTCCTAATATTTCGGCTTCACCTTCGGTGGCGTTTATAAGCCCCAATAAAAGGCGGATAGTGGTGCTTTTGCCTGCACCGTTAGGGCCGATAAAGCCGAAGAAATCTCCCTTTTTAACACTTAAGGAAAGGTCAATTATACCGCGGCTTTTACCGTAATATTTTGTAAGATTTTTAATTTCAATTGCGTTCATATCATTCACTCATTTCGCTTGAAATTTTAAGGTAAATTTCTCTTGTGACATCGTCATTTTTATCATTGATAACAAGTATTTTGCCATCAATTTTCATAACCACAACCGTTTTGCAAGCGTTATAGGTGTAGCGTGTGTGTGAGCCAAATTCATCGTTTATAAATTTGCCCAAGGATAATTTTGCGCTATTAAAGGCAAATTCCTTCACACCAATTTTAACGTTTTCTTTTATTTCGATTTCTTCAATATCGTTGTAATTTATAGTTAGCGGGTCATAGTAGTTGCTGTCAACCGTAAAGCCGTTATCAGTGTAGGTTATACTGATACTGCCTGTGAACATTATAATACAAATACCTATTATTATAACAGGAACAACGATTAAGCTTATAATTTTGCCTGCTTTATTAAATTTTGGGCAAATGTGGTTAAAGCCTGTTTTTCCGTTTCTAACCTCTTTTTTATAATAAAGGTAAGAATAAAGCATGGGAATAAACGTTGCAATTAAAATGATGACCATAAAGGTGAAAAACATCGGAAGTATGGGTAAAAATGCGGTTAGCATAACTAGAAAGCCTGCAATTACCATAACCTTACCCCCAAAACGATGGGTAGCGTTCCAATTTTCTTCGCTTTGAAGGGTCCATTTAACCTTAATGCCCAGCGTACTGTTTTGGCGTATTTTTGGCATAAGGTTGCCCATTATAGCAAACAAAAGACCTAAAAGCAAGGGGATAATAGCGACGAAATCCCAACTTTTTTCAAATGCGGCAGAATAAACCATTGCGTTTGTGAAAAGCGAGATACAGGGCACGATATAATAAATCATATTTTGTGCTTTTGTACCTTGGTTCTTTTTGTCAAAAAAAGAAGTAACAATGCAAATAAAATTAAGCGCAAGTAAAATCAGCGGTAAACCAAACACCGCAAAGGTACGGGATGAAAATCCGTCCGCATCGCCGCTTATACCCCAATGGGTTGCCATTGTTTCGGGCAATTTATTCCACATAATAAGCCCAAAGGCAATGGGGGACAGTGTAACTAAAGATGATATTAAAATTTTAAGCCAATTCTTTTTAAACATTGTCATTTTCTCCCTTCAAATCGGCTATCCAAAGCATAGTTTCTTCTAAAACCGACACGTTTATTTCATAATAAATAAATTTGCCCTTGCGGTTGTCGCGTATCAGATCGGCATCCTTAAGCACCGACAAATGGCGTGAAATTGAAGCGTCGGTTACAGAAAATGCGGCTGAAATTTCCCCCGCGGAAAGCGGACCCTTTTTAAGCATATTAAGTATATCGCGCCTTATAGGGTCGGCAAGGGCCTTAAGTGTTTGTTGTAATGCCATAATGCACCTCATTTAACATTTAACCAAATTGTTAAATGTATTCTATCATATATTTCGAATCTTGTCAATATGTAAAAATTGGGGTTTGTCGCTGAGGCGAGGTAAGAGGTAATAGTGAAGAGGTTAGGTGTCGCTCCGTGACAGATGTAAATAATCTGTAATTTAATTGATATTACCCGTAGGGGCGATTCACGAATCGCCCGTTGCGATTAACTATTATTTCGGACAATTCGTGAATTGTCCCTACGACGTGCCGCCAATTAAACAGAGCGATAAACTATAAT
>JAZNOE010000053.1:0-51162 GCA_045580625.1 Acutalibacteraceae bacterium
GAGGTTAGGTGTCGCTCCGTGACGGATGTAAATAATCTGTAATTTAATTGATATTACCCGTAGGGGCGATTCACGAATCGCCCGTTGCGATTAACTATTTTTTTCGGACAATTCGTGAATTGTCCCTACGATGTGCCGCCAATTAAACAGAGCGATAAACTATAATTTGAAAATTATTTTTCCCGATTTCGTTTTAACAAAACAACCGTTTCGACGTGGTCGGTATGCGGGAACATATCAACAGGTTGAATTTTGCGCACACCGTATCCGTTGCGGGTGAAATATTTTAAATCACGCGCTAAGGTTTCAGGGTTACAGGAAACGTAAACCACACGTTCAGGTGAAAGGGTTATAACCGATTTCATAAAACGTTCATCACTGCCGGCTCGCGGCGGGTCCATAATGACAACGTCTGCCCTTTCCCCCGCGGCCGCCATTTCAACCATAAAGTCGCTTGCATCGGCGGTGTAAAAATCAATATTTTTTATATCGTTACGTTTTGCGTTAAACTTTGCGTCCTTTACAGCATCGGCATTAACTTCAACACCGATTACCCTACCTGCATTTTTTGAGGCCAGAATACCGATAGTGCCTGTGCCGCAGTATGTATCAATAACCGTTTCGTTGCCCGAAAGTTCCATATATTCAAGCGCCTTGCCGTAAAGCCTGGTTGTCATTACAGGGTTTACCTGATAAAACGATTTGGGCGAAATACGAAACGTACAGTCAAAAATTGTGTCTTCAATATAACCGTCACCGTAAAGGGTGATATTTTTATCCCCCAAAACAAGACTTGTAAATTTGTTGTTTACGTTTTGCACAATTGTGGTAATTTCGGGATGTCGGTAGAGAAGTGCATTTATAAACGAACGACTTGACGGAAAAACCGAAGTGCCGGTTACAAGCACAACCATAATCTGCCCCGTATAATAACCCTTGCGGATTAAAACGTGGCGCAAAAAACCGGTCATATTGTTTTCATCAAACGGCTTTAATTTAAACGACTTTAAAAGCTTGCGAACGGTAACAATAATTTCATCAGCCTGCTTGTCCTCAATCATACATTCATCAATAGGTACAATTTTATGAGTTGATGACTGATAAACACCCGAAATTATACCCGTTTTATCTCTGCCGAATGCCGCCTGCACCTTACAACGGTAATGGGTGGGGTTTTCCATTCCGATAATCTCTTTAACACGGCAAAATTTACCCAAAAGCTTTATAACCTTAATTTGCTTATACTTAAGCTGTTCAGCATAAGTCATATTTTGCAAATGACAGCCGCCGCACTTTTTATAATGTGGGCAGCCGTTACCCTTGCCAACCTTTACAGCGGTTGGCTTTTTGATTTTATTTTGCATTATTTCTCCTTAATTAAAAACCTTTTTCAGTCAAGGTGAATTTTTTTATTTTTAAGCTCGCCGTAAAGTATTTTGGCGATATAATGACAATTTGCACCAAGTCGACCTTGGGCATTCCCCAACACCACCACACCAAGCTTTAGCTTTTTATTCAAAATAATTGAAGTTCGAAAGGTACTTGCGCCACCTACATGCCAAAGCTGATTTGAACGTTTATTCGTGTGCCAGCCGATGCACATTAAATGGTTATTATTTTTCATTTCAGATTCCTTACAAACGGCATGCGCGGCGGTTATATACGGCTTATCACTTTCTATCTGCAACGCAACGTAATGAAGAATATCCTCAATATTGCTTACAATTCCGCCGCCACCGATATAAGGGTTATCTTTTTTCCACACCCAAAACGGCAATATTTTTTTGCCCCGTACAGCGGGCGGCGTGCGGCGTTTAGCATCAGCTTCGGTTGTGGTATTTTCAAGACCTAAATCATTCTTAATAAATTCATTAAAAAGCACCGAAAAAGGCTTTTGTGTAACCGCTTCGGCAACAACAGAAAGAACTGCAAATGAAAAATCGGAATAACCATAACGCACCCGCGGACTTAAAAAACGGCGATGTTCAAGACTTTTCAAAACTGTTTTAACAGTGCAATTTTCATAAGGATTTTTGCGTGTAAAGCCGTGCAAAACATAGCTTGGCACGGTAAACTCTGCAGGGGTCAAATAATTATAGCCCGCAGTATGTGTTAAAAGCTGAAAAACCGTTGGATATTTTCCCTTTTTAAGCGGTAAGAAATCATCTATCGTTTGGTTAATATCAAGCCGCCCCTCATTATGAAGCTTTAAAATAAGATGAGCAGTCACCGTTTTTGAAACAGAGCCAATATCGTAAAACAGACCGTTTTCTTCACTCACGTTTCCAAAAACGAAAAGCTTACCCTCCTTATAAAGACCGACGGTTAATCGGTTATTATCAGAAAGGGTAAGATATTTCTTAATCTTCTCAGCGGTTTTTAAACGAAGGGCAGAATAATTCAATGAAATAATATCCATGGGTTAAACACTCGGCCTTATTATAATTTATGTTACCCGACCATCCTTACTAAAAGAGCAACCGTTTCCACGTGGCTTGTGCGGGGGAATAAATCAGCGGGTGTATACTCAACCAAATTATACCCCTCTTCCCCAAAAATTTTAATATCACGCGCCAAGGTTGCAGGGTCGCAGGAAATATAAACCACACTTTGGGGGCAAAAATCATTTGCAATAATTTTAATAAGCTCGCTGTCACAGCCCTTTCGGGGCGGGTCAACAATTACCGTGTCGGGTTTGATGTTTTCGCTTTTCAGCTGCTGAGCGGCCATTTTGGCGTCTCCGCAGATAAATCTTACGTTTTCGATACCGTTTTCTTTTGCGTTAAACCACGCATCATTTACCGCCGCCTCAATAATTTCAACACCAATTATACTATTTGCGTCTTTGGCCACTGAAAGACCGATAGTACCCGCACCACAGTAAAGGTCAATTATATTTTTCCCATTTGGCTTTGCATATTCAGCCGCTTTTTTATAAAGCTTTTCAGCCATTACGGTGTTTACCTGATAAAACGACAAGGGTGAAAGCCTTACCTTAACCCCTGCAAGGGTATCTGTTATATGGTCGCTTCCGTAAAGTATTTCGCATTTATCGCCCAAAATAACGTTTGTGTCATTTTTATTTATGTTTACAACAACGCTTTTAAGTGTGTCACCGCACACCGATTTAAGTCGGTCAATGATAATTTCACTTTTGGGCAAGCGGTCACCGTTTATAACAAAGCATACCATTATTTCGCCGCTTTTTTCACCCTTGCGGATATACAAATGACGAAGCAGTCCTCTATGCTTTTCTTCGTTATAAATGCTGACCGAATATTGCCGTACATAATCGCTTACGGCATCAGTAATTTTTGAAAAAACAGGCGGCTGTAAAATGCAGTCGTCACATTCAATTATGCGGTGAGAATGAAAAGCGTAAAAGCCCACTCCCCCGTTTTCACTTATAGGGTATTGCGCTTTATTGCGATAACGGTCACACTTGTCAAATAAAATCGGCTGCGGCTCTAAATCAACACCGCCGATGCGCTTTATAACTTCTTTTACCTTATTGCTTTTAAGCTGTAATTCGGCTTCATAATTTATGTGTCTGAAAACACAGCCGCCGCAACGGTTGAAGTACGGGCAGTCATTTTTGATTCTTTCGTTTGACGGGGTGATTATTTCCATTACCTTACCGTAAGCGTAATTCTTTTTAACCTTAAGCGCTTTAACTTTTACAACGTCGCCAACTGCTGTAAGCGGCACAAAAACCGCCATACCGTCAATTTTGCCAACACCGCTTCCTTCATTTGTAACGTCAATTATTTCAAGCACAAATTCTTCGTTTTTACGCATTTTACCCCACCTTTCTCTTTTAATTGAGTATAACACAAAAGGCTAAAAAATAAAACCCCAAAAGGGGTTTTATTTTTTAGTTAATACCTAATTTTTCTGCAGTTGCAACTGTAATGCCCTTGCTTTGCAAAATACCTGCAACCTCATCAGCATCATTGAGCTGTAAAATCATATAAGCATTTTCATCAGCGTGACCGAAAATTGAATACATATAAGTTACGTCAACGTTTGCATTGGCTAAAACCTGTAAAAGTGTGTTAAGACCACCCGGAATATTAGGAACAGCTACTGCTAAAACGTCGGTTGTGGTAGCAATTGCACCGTTTTCCTTCAAAACTGCAAGGGCCTTTTCGCTGTCATCAACAATGATGCGAAGAAGACCGTAGTCAGTGGTTTCGGCAATATTAAGTGCACGAAGGTCAATCTTATTATAAGCTAAAAGCTGAGTAATTTCCAAAAGGCGACCTGCCCTGTTTTCCAAAAATACGGTAATTTGTTTAATTGCCATAATTCATTTCCTCCTAAATCTTACGCTTATCAATTACGCGAACTGCCTTGCCTTCGCTTCGTGCAATGGACTTTGGCTCAACAAGGCGAACCTTTGCATAAATACCAAGCATTGCCTTGAGGGCAGCAACAAGGTTCTTTTCCTTTTCGGTAATACTGCCAAGTGAGTCAGAGAAGATTTCAGGTGTCATTTCAACCAGAACTTCAATTGTGTCGCTGTGGTTTACACGGTCAACAACAATCTGATAGTTTGCGGGATAACCGTTTTCCAAAAGCACAGCTTCAATTTGTGACGGGAACACGTTAACACCCTTAACAATAAGCATATCGTCACTTCTGCCCATAGGCTTATGCATTTTAACAAGGGTACGACCGCAAGAGCACTTTTCACGGCTTAAAACGGTAATATCCTTTGTGCGGTAACGAAGAAGCGGGAATGCTTCCTTTGTGATAGAAGTGAATACCAATTCACCCTGACTGCCCTCAGGTAAAACCTCTAAGGTCTCGGGGTCGATAATTTCAGCAATAAAGTGGTCTTCGTTAATGTGCATACCGGTTTGTTCGCTACATTCAAACGCAACACCAGGACCACTGGTTTCGGTAAGACCGTAAATATCAAAAGCTTTTATACCAAGCTGCTGTTCAATATCGTGACGCATTTCTTCACTCCAGGCTTCTGCGCCGAAGATACCTGCCTTAAGCTTAATTTGATCTCGAAGTCCTCGTTCGTGAATGCTTTCAGCCAAATATTCAGCATAAGAAGGTGTGCAGCAAATAATAGTAGCGCCCAAATCGGTCATAAACTGAAGCTGACGGTCAGTATTACCCGATGACATTGGAAGTGTAAGACAACCTACCTTATGGCTGCCACCGTTCATACCGGGACCGCCTGTAAAAAGACCATAACCGTAAGAAACCTGACAAACGTCTTCATTAGTGCCGCCTGCAGCAACAAGTGCACGTGCACAGCAATCCTCCCACAAATCAACGTCGTGTTGAGTATAGAAAGCAACAACACGCTTACCCGTTGTACCTGATGTTGACTGAATTCTTACACAATCAGCAAGGGGCTTTGCCAAAAGTCCGTAAGGATATGCATCTCTCAAATCGTCCTTTGTTAAAAACGGAAGCTTATGAAGATCATCAATGCTCTTGATGTCATCAGGTGTTAAGCCCTTGTCTTCCATTTTCTTGCGATAGTACGGCACGTTGTCCCAAACGTGTCTAACCTGTGCAACAAGTCTTTCATTCTGAAGTGCAACCATTTCCTCGCGGGAAGCGCACTCCATTTCCTTTTGGTAGTATCTTTCTGCCATTTTCATCACGCCTTTCTGCCTAATAAGAACGCTGTTTTATTAAGGTCCAAAAATTTGGGTGGCACACTTTGTTCAATAGCTGTCATCCATTCTTCTATTGTAAAGTCAAAATAATTTGACAATTTACCCATAAGTACGATATTTACCGCTTTTGACGTACCTGCTTCCTCTGCAAGAGCTAACGCATCAAGCGCGTCAAGTTTAACACCAAGGGCTTTGATTTTTGCTTCCAGTTCCTGCGGGTATTCACACGCACCGATAATAACGGGCATTGGGTTTACCTGCTGGGTGTTGGTGATAATTGTACCGCCGTCTTTAAGATATTCAACCCATCTGGCAGACTCTAAAATTTCAAATGATATAATAAGGTCAGCCTCACCCTTATCGATAACGGGTGAATAAACCTTGTCGCCATATCTTACGTAGGTAACAACGCTGCCGCCGCGCTGGCTCATACCGTGAACCTCGCTTACCTTAACGTCATAACCCTTTGATAAAAGAATTCGGCCCAAAAGCTTACTTGCCAAAAGTGTACCCTGTCCGCCAACGCCGACAATCATAATGTTTTTTGTTTGCATCACTTTTACGCCTCCTTCACTGTTTTAAAAACGTCAAACTTGCACATTTGTGCGCATACGCCACAGCCTGTGCAAAGTGTATTATCAATTTTAACCTTGCCGTCAATTACGCTGACTGCAGGGCAACCGATTCTCATACAAGACTTACAACCAATGCACTTATCGGTATCAACCGCAATAGGTCCTGCGTGCTTAACGTACTTAAGAAGCGCACAAGGTCTGCGGGAAATAATTACGCTGGGCTCTTCTTTTGCAAGCTCTTCCTTAATAACGGTATCACATTCTGCCAAATTATAAGGGTCAACCACGCGAACGCTGTTAATTCCAACACTCTTACAAAGGGCTTCAAGATCAATTTTACTGCAGGGGTCACCCTTTAAGTTATAGCCTGTTGTGGGGTTTTGCTGATGACCTGTCATACCTGTAATTGAGTTATCAAGAATAATTACGGTTGAATTTGAGCCGTTGTAAGCAATATTGATGAGGCCTGTAACGCCCGAATGCATAAAGGTAGAGTCACCGATAACTGCAACGGTGTTTTTATCGGTTTCGCCGTCATTTGCCTTATTAAAGCCATGAAGACTTGAAACCGACGCGCCCATACAAATAGTTGTATCAATCGCGGCAAGCGGTGCAACCGCCCCTAAAGTATAGCAACCGATATCACCCATAACGGTAAGCTTGTTTTTCTTCAAGGTATAGAATAAACCACGGTGAGGACAGCCCGCACACATAACAGGTGGACGCATAGGAATATTTTCCGAAAGGGCAACACCCTTTGGTGCATCCACACCCATTTTTTCAGCAACTAAATTCTGACTGAATTCGCCAATGTTACCAAAAATTTCTTTGCCAGAAACCTCAACACCAATATTTTTGCAATGAGTTTCAATAATGCCGTCAAGTTCTTCAACAACGATTACACTTTTAACCTTTGCGGCAAAATCTTTAATTTTATTAACAGGAAGCGGATTAATCATACCAAGCTTTAATACAGGGTATTTATCGCCAAAAACTTCCTTAACATACTGATAACTTGTTGAAGAAGTGATAATGCCAACAGTATTGTCACTGCCCAGCTCAATTCTGTTAAACCAAGCGGTTTCGGCGTAATTAATCAAATCAAGAGTACGCTGTTCAACAATGGGGTGACGCTTTTTAGCGTTACCCGGCATCATTATGTATTTTTCACCGTTTTTAACGTACTGCTTTTGCTCGGGTAAAACCCTTTCGCTTTCTTCAATAATGCTTTGTGAATGAGCAACACGTGTGCACATTTTAATAAAAATCGGGGTATCAAATTTTTCCGAAATTTCAAAAGCTTCCTTTACAAATGCAATAGATTCCTCGCTGTCACTTGGCTCAAGCATAGGAATTTTTGAAGCAATTGCATAATGGCGGGAATCCTGCTCGTTCTGTGAAGAGTGCATACCCGGATCATCTGCAACGCCGATAATAAGACCTGCGTTAACACCTGTGTAAGCAACGGTGAAAAGAGGGTCAGCCGCAACGTTCACACCAACGTGCTTCATACCGCAAAAGCTGCGCTTACCTGCAAGAGATGCACCAAAAGCGGTTTCTAAAGCAACCTTTTCATTAGGTGCCCATTCGGCATAGATTTCATTATATTTTGCCGCATATTCGGTAATTTCGGTACTCGGTGTACCGGGATAGCTTGATACAAACGAGCAACCCGCTTCATAAAGACCGCGAGCTACCGCTTCGTTACCCAGCATAAGTTTTTTCATTAATTTACACCTCGGTTAATGTTATATACTTAATCTATAGTTTATAATTATATATCATAATAACTGCAAAAGCAAGACAGGAGTTATTAAATTTCCCGCCTTGCTTTAAATTTTTTAATCCTCTAAAGCACGCTTTGCTGAAACGGTAACCTCTGCATCATAGCAGATAAACTTTTCATCCGTATTCTGCGGCTTTGACTTTTGTGTAAGCAGGCTGACAACCGGTACAAGAACAAGACCGCCAAGCATTGCAAACACACCCGAATGAAGTGAGGTTTTAAATATAAAGCCCAGAATTTCGCCGGGAAGTGCAATAATACCAAGAGATTTAAGCAGCTGAATAAGTGTTACGCCCACGCCGAAGCCGAAGGAGGTCCAGACAGCGGCACGTGTTGTCTTTTTCCAGTAAAGACCATACATAAACGGTGCTAAGAACGAGCCTGCCAATGCACCCCACGAAACACCCATCATCTGTGCAATAAACATTGACTTTGACCAGATAGAGTCTTTAAGAATTGCAATTACAGCTGAAAGTGCAATGAAGAAAACAATAAGTAATCGCATTATTAAAAGCTTCTTCCTTTCGGTGGCATTCTTTTTGCTTTCAGGCATAATTACATCAAGCGTAAGTGTAGATGCCGATGTCAAAACAAGTGAGGAAAGGGTCGACATTGAAGCCGAAAGCACAAGCACGATAACAATTCCGATTATGTAAGGAGAAAGGTTTGAAAGCATTGTAGGAACAATGGTGTCAAACTTGCCACCGCCTGCCGCAAAAGCTTCTTCGGTCATGAAAAGCTTACCGTAACCGCCGAGGAAGTAACAACCGCCTGCAACGATTATTGCAAATACAGTGGAAATAATTGTACCCTTTTTGATTGCAGCTTCGTTAGAAATGGCATAGAATTTACCAACCATTTGCGGAAGTCCCCAAGTGCCAAGTGAGGTCAGAAGCACAACAACAATAAGGAAAATGGGGTCGGGTCCCGCAAAGGAAGCATATTCCCAGCTGCTTTTTTCAACCAAAAGCTCGGTCGATTTCATAAAGCCGCCGTTTTCGTTAAGCACTGCAAGAATTACGGCAACAATACCTGCAAGCATTATAATACCTTGAATAAAGTCATTTATTGCAGTTGCCATATAGCCGCCGAAAATAACGTAAACACCCGTAAGCACAGCCATTATCAAAATACATACCCAATAAGGAATTTCAAATGCAATATTGAAAAGGCTTGAAAGACCGTTGTAAAGGGATGCGGTATAAGGAATAAGGAATACAAAAACAATAACCGAAGCCGCTATCTTTAAAGCGTTGGAATCATAACGCTTCTGGAAAAAGTCAGGCATTGTTTTGGAATTTAAGTGTTGTGTCATAACACGGGTACGGCGCCCTAAAATGACCCAAGCCAGAAGCGAGCCTATAAACGCATTACCAAGACCTATCCAAGTGGATGCCAAACCAAAATTCCAACCAAACTGACCTGCATAACCAACAAAGATAACTGCCGAAAAATACGACGTGCCGTAAGCAAAAGCTGTAAGCCAAGGACCGACGCTTCTGCCCCCTAGAACAAAACCGTTAACGTCGGTTGCGTGCTTTTTACAGTATATGCCAACTGCGACCATTGCCGTAAAGAAAACAACAACCAATATGCCTGTGAATATTTCTGCTGTCATTTTAAAAACCTTCTTTTTAGAAACTAACTGTTAATTTGTGCCTCAACAAGACCCTTCGGACAATATTTTTCACGAAGAACGGGCTTTTCTATCTTGCCCGTTGGGTTACGTGGGACTTTATCAAATATAATTTTCTTGGGACGACGGTAACGCGGAAGCTCTTTGCAAAATTCGTTAATTTCATCCTCCGTACAGGTTACGTCTTCCTTAATTTCAATAATTGCGGCGGCAATTTCACCAAGACGCGCATCGGGAAGACCGATAACCGCAACGTCCTTGATTTTTGAGAACTTGCGAAGCTCGTCTTCAATCTGAACAGGATAGAGATTTTCACCGCCCGAAATTACAACGTCCTTCTTGCGGTCAACAAGATAAATAAAGCCGTCTTCATCAGTTTTGGCCATATCACCTGTAAAGAGCCATTCACCCTTCAAAATTTCGTTGGTAGCTTCTTCATTTTTATAATAGCAGTCCATAACGCCGGGGCCCTTAACTGCCAATTCGCCAACCTCACCTGCGGGAACGTCGTTGCCGTTTTCATCAACAATTCTTACCTCCCACAAATAGCCGGCTTTACCGATTGCGCCAACCTTATGTACGTTTTCAACACCCAAATGAACACAACCCGGACCGATAGACTCGCTTAAGCCATAGTTTGTGTCATACTGATGATTTGGAAAATATTTTAACCAACGGCGGATAAGTGACGGTGGTACGGGCTGTGCACCGATATGCATTAAACGCCATTGAGAAATAAGATAATCATCCAATTTTATTTTGCCCGATTCAATTGCATCAAGCATGTCCTGTGCCCACGGCACCAAAAGCCAGACAATTGTGCATTTTTCTTCGGTAACAGTGCGAAGGATCCATTCAGGCTTAACACCGCGAAGCAGCACTGCCTTACTGCCCGACAAAAGACTGCCAAACCAGTGCATTTTAGCACCTGTATGGTAAAGGGGCGGAATGCAAAGAAAAACGTCGTCCCTTGTTTGTGAATGATGGTTTTGTTCGGTCTTGCAAGAAGCCACAAGCGCGCGATGACGGTGTAAAATTGCCTTCGGGAAGCCTGTTGTACCCGACGAAAAATAAATTGCGGCATAATCGTCTTCTGTAAGCAGCACGGGCGGTGCGTGAGTTGAGCAAAAGCTTGTAAGATAACCGCCGTCTTCGGCATAATCGGGCTTGTTTTTGCCAATAAAAAACATTGTTTCAATTTTGGGAAGGTCGTTATAAACCGTATCCATACGGCCAATAAATTCAGGACCAAAAACCAAAACCGAACAGTCAGCTAAATCAAGGCAATACTTAATTTCTTCACCCGAATATCTGAAGTTAAGCGGTACGGCAATACAGCCCGCCTTTAAAATACCAAAATAAATGGGCAACCATTCAAGCGAATTCATTAAAAGAATTGCGACCTTTGTGCCCTTCTGAAAGCCACGGCTTAAAAGTAAATTTGCAAAGCGGTTTGCCTTGCGGTCAAATTCGCTCCAGGTAAGCTCACGTCTGTAGGGTGCATCAATTGCGCTTTCAATAAGGCTTGCCTCACGCCAGGTAACCGCCTTGTCGCGGTCTTCGGAAGGGTTTACCTCAACCAAAGCAACCTCTTCACCATAAAGTCTTGCATTTCTTTCCAAAAAGTCAGAAATAACCATTTTTCTCCTCCTAAAACACTTTAGCGATTTAACACTTTAACAGTTTAACACTTTAAAGCGATATTGTCAAGCGCAATAATACAAATTTTTATTGTTTTTTCACTCTTTTGTGGTATAATCAAATTAAAGTGAGGTGTTCAATCTGTTTAATCGCGTTTTTTCTTTGCTATTATGCATTACTTTAGTTATATCGCTTACTGCTTGTAACGTCAGCTTTAAGCCGCCGGCGGAAGATAATTCTTCTGCGCCGGTAAGCAATGACACCACCCACGAAAGTGACACAAATTCGACTGAAAAGCCTATAACTGATAACTCAAAACCCGAAAGCAACAGCAGTAAGGACCCAATAATAACCAGCACACCCGAGCAGTCAGTGTCTTCCCCTACAGTCGAACTACCCGAAGCCCCCACGTCTGAACACACCCCGCTTTCAAAAGAAGATTATTATCAATACATTTCTTTAAGCGACAGCGACAAAAAGGTTTATAACACAATTTGCAAGGGTATTGAGGCACAGCAAAATTACATTGACGTTAAAAAATATGATCTGACGGATAAGAAACTGAAGGATATACTTGATAAGGTCATAGCCGACAACCCGCAATATTTCTGGGTCTCAAAATTTATGCAATACAGCATTATTACCACATCAAACAAACGTGTTATAACCGACCTTATACTCTTTTATACCGACGGTACCGTTACTGACAATATAAGCGACAGCGGAAAATTTATAACAATTGCCGACCGCAACAAAATTAAGGAACAAAAAATTGTTTTTGATAACAAGGTATCAGAATTTTTAAAAACCTTTTCATCCGATTTACCCGAAATTGAAAAAGAACGCTATATTCACGATTTTGTACTTAGCGCAATAACCTATGATGACAGCTATTCCGGAAAAGCAATTCAGCGTGATAATTATCCCCGTGTATACGACACATTCGGTGCACTTGTAAACGGCAAAGCCGTGTGTGAAGGTTATACCCGACTTTTTCAATATCTCTGCTATCAAGTAGGTATTAATTCAACCTTTGTAAACGGTGAAAGCAAGGGTGAGGGTCATGCGTGGAATACGGTAAAGCTTGACGGTGAATGGTATCATGTTGACACTACCTGGGATGACGGTCACACGGGCGGGATTCCGCTTTATACCTACTTTAATTTAACAGAAGAAGAAATAAACACCGACCACACGATAGATTCATCAGTTTTAAAGGTACCGAATGCCACCGCAAACACCCTTTGCTTTACAAATACGTTTGGCATTTTGATAAACGATACGCTGTCCGCCCCGCAGAATTATGAAAAAGCCATTGATTATATGGTGAAATTCAACAGTAAATATTTAATGATTAAATATAACGGCGCCGAGCCGAATGACCTGTATATAAGACTTCACTTTTTAAGTCAGACCGGCAGTTTGCAAAAATATATTAAAGCACAGGGATATAACATAAGCTTTAAACCGACATATTTCACCCTGCCAAATTACATAATACTTGAAAAAGAATAAAACCACCTCAACGAGGTGGTTTTTTATTATATCAATTCAAATTCTTTTGCCAAAAGCAAATGGTCGGCATAGCCTGTAAAAATTTTAAATTTACCCTTTTCGGAAACAAATTCATCATTATCGTTCCAGAAACGAAGCATTGGTTCATTGATTTTAAACTTAACCTGCTTTGTTTCGCCTGCCTTCAGCTCTGTTTTTTCAAAAGCAATAAGCTGTTGAACGGGGCGAGATGTCGAAGCCGCCAAATCACGCATATAAAGCATAACCGTTTCCTTGCCGTCAACGTTGCTGTCATTTTTAAGGGTAACAACCGCTTCAATTTCGCCATCGGTTGTAAGCTTGTCGGCCGAAAGCTCAAGACCTTCATAAATAAAGCTTGAATATGAAAGACCGTGACCGAAGGAATAAAGCGGCCAGTTGCCACCGTCAATATAATTTGATATATAACCGTAATGTCGGCTATCATCGCGCTTGGGTCTGCCGGTATTAAGGTGGTTATAATAAATCGGGCATTGACCGACCGACTGCGGAAAGCTCATTGAAAGCTTACCGCTTGGATTCGCATTACCAAAAAGAAGATTTGCAACCGCATTGCCGCCTTCCGTACCTGGAAACCACATATGTAAAATTGCCTTTACGTTCTTTTCGAGGCGGGTAAGCGCCAACGGTCTACCACTGAAGGTAACTGCCACAACGTTGGGGTTAACCCCTGCAACAGCGGCGGCAAGCTCATCCTGAACACCTGGCAGAACAATATCCACACGGGAATTACCTTCACCGCTGTAATTTTGCGGCTCGCCAAGACAAAGTATAACTGCATCGGCTTGCTTTGCCGCTTCAATTGCTTTTTCAAAGCCTGAACGGTCATAATCGTTAAATAAATTGCCACAGCCTTTAACAACCATAATTTCAGCATCTGGTATAACCGCTGAAATACCTTCTTTTATGGTTACACATTCATCATCTCTGCCGTTGCAGGCCCAGAAGCCTTTTATCTGATTATTATCAGCAAAAGGACCGATAAGCGCAATTTTCTTTAAATCCCTTGAAAGCGGTAAAATACCGTCGTTTTTAAGAAGCACGGCACATTCTTCAGCCGCCTTGCGCGCAATTGCACGGTTTTCGGGTGTAAGCACAACGGTATTTTCATCCCCGTCAGCAACACCGCGGTAGGGGTCTTCAAAAAGACCAAGCTCGTTTTTAAGCTCAAGCACCTTTAAAACTGCATTGTCAAGCTGCTCTTGGGTGAACGTTCCCTCTTCAATAAGCTCTTTAAGGTGATGCAGATATGTGTTTGAAACCATTTCAATATCGCACCCACAGTCAAAGGCCGCCTTTGCGGCATCCTTTTCATTATCAAAAATGCCGTGCTTTAAAAATTCACCAACGGCATAATAATCGCTTATAACAACACCGTCAAAGCCCCATTCATTTCTTAAAACCTGCTTCATAAGCCATTTGTTCATAGTTGCGGGAATACCGTCAAGAGTATTAAAGGACGGCATTATCATTTTAGCACCCGCATCAATACAAGTCTTGTAAGCGGGTAAATAATATTCCCTTAAAACGTGACGCGACAGCTCAACCGCATTATAATCACGTCCCGCTTCTGCACCGCCGTAGGCTGCAAAATGCTTTACACAGGTTGCCATCGTGTCTTTTTCACGAAGGCTTTCCCCCTGAAACGCCTTAACCTGCGCCGCACCCATAACACCGTTTAAAAGCGGGTCTTCGCCGCAGCTTTCCATTACACGGCCCCAACGGGCATCGCGCACATAGTCAACCATTGGTGTAAAGGTAACGTGCACACCGCCGGCAACCGCCTCTTTGGATGCCATTTCAGAACATTCAGCAACCAAATCAGGATCAAATGAACATCCCAAAGCCAATGGTATAGGATAAATTGTCCTATAGCCGTGAATAACATCCATCATAAATGCCATTGGAATTTTATTGCGATCATTTTTCAAATGTTCTTCCTGCAAGGCTTTAACTTCAGCAAAGCTTTTAAAATTCAAAACACTGCCAATGTTATTGATCTCTTGTTGTGTAAAGCCGCCGTTAAATTCCTTACCCGTTATCTGCGCATCGGTTTTAATAAAAACGTTTGCGTTTTGTTGCATTAACTGACCGATTTTTTCTTCAGTTGTCATATTTGCTAATATTGCTTTTACATCAGCCATAATATCACCCTTAAATCTGGTATTATTTCAATTATACGACACAATAATTTTGTTTTCAAGGTAATATACAAGTTATTTTTTGATAAAAAAACGCTTAATTTTACGACTTTAAAATGCTTTTTAGGATTTTTCTTGACATTTTATGACAAATAATATATAATAAAAAGCAGAAAATATCACATTGTATAAAAAACAAAAATCCCCAGAACACAACGTTCAAGGGATTTGGAGCTGAAGATGGGACTCGAACCCACGACCTGCTGATTACGAATCAGCTGCTCTACCAACTGAGCCACTCCAGCATACAAATTATTATAACAACAAAGTCTTTATCAGTCAAGTAAATTTATTAAGGAGAGTTTAAAAAATGGCAAAACAAAAACCTAAAGAAAACCGCCCGCAGATTAACCAAAGAATTCGACAGATAAGAAAAAGTCTTGGTCTTACCCAGCAGGAAGCCGCCCAAAAAATGGGTATGAAATACGACACATATGCCAAAACCGAGCGTTGCGGTGATATCACCTTCAGCTGGGCTTTAAAATTTGCAAAAACAATGGGGGTTGACCCTTCCTGCTTTAATGACGTTTTTAAGTCCGAAGTTAGTGAACCGCTTGTTTTCACTCCTGTTAAATCAGAAGTTTTAAGGGCGGCCGACCCTATGGCGGGAATTATCAGACTTTACCCGGATGAAGGCAAAAACAAGGAAGAAACCTACATTTTGGTTAAAGAAAACGGCAAAGCTGATGAATTTGAATTTACCCTTAACGCAACCGAAAAATCGCTTATAAAAACCTATCGCACCTTAACAAAATCCGAACAGAAGCAATCACTTGAATTTATAAACGGTTTAAGAACCAAAAGAGGCATTTAAATGCCTCTTTTAATTTTGCCATTTTTCTAAAAACCCATCTTCAAAAATTGATGCATCAAAGCGGTAATGTGCGACAACCTTTGTTCTTGGAAGATAATCCTCTTCCCTGTTTGGTTGACCGCCGTTATGTATTATATACGGCAGACCGTCGCGGTTGCGCTTATCAGACACAATGCCAATGTGGGTATTATCATTAAAAATAACAATATCACCAGGCTGCCACTGGTCAATTTTTGCAGTATCAACAGTTAAAACGGTAGCGTATTTATCAAAAAACACCCTTAAATTTTTAACACGGCGAAAGTCAATATTGCTGTCGGGCTTTTGAACGTTTTTGTAATCCTTTGTATTGTTTTCAATATCCTTGGAAACCATTGCCCGCAAATCGTAACCCGCGTTTTTAAAGGCACGCCACACAACGTCGGTACAAACACCGATATCATCAGGCGGGTAAACATTAGCATAATATTCACTTTTATATTTAGGACGGTTTTGAGCGTCTTTTCTTGCGCCAAGCATTATGTCGCGGTAATCATCCACTCCGTCATCATCAAAATCGACCTGACTTTTAACTGTTTTAATGCCAAAATCATTTGCCGTATATGACTTTTTCGGCAAAAGATTATAATAATTCATCAATAAAACAACAGGCACCGCTAAAATAAGCAGTGCCGCTGTTAAAAACAAAAATAAATGCTTTTTATTTTTCAAATTATTTGCCTTCTTTTTGCTTTTTAATTTGTTGTTGCCAACAGCTGTGGCACATTGCAACGTAAGAATCGTTACCGCCGATAAGTATCTGGTCACCTTCGGTTACAATACGGCCGTTTTCATCAATTCTTGCATTGATTATAGCCTTTTTACCGCAGGTACAGATAGTCTTTATTTCACTTATAGAATCTGCAACCTCAAAAAGCCTGCGCGATCCCGGGAAAAGATGTGTCAAAAAGTCGGTACGAAGCCCAAAGCACAAAACGGGTATATCATAAACGTCAACGATTTTACGCAAGCCGTCAATTTGGTCAGGCGTTAAAAACTGACATTCGTCAGCAATTATAACGTCAATGTCGCTATGCTTTTTATATTCTTCAACAAGGTCCTTTTCGGGGGTAACAACGTATGCTTCGGCATAAAGACCGATACGCGATTTAACTGCGTTTGCACCGTCGCGGTCATCAATTGAAGGCTTTATAAGCCAAACCTTCATACCGCGTTCTTCATAATTAAACTTTGTTATAAGGGCATTTGCGGTCTTTGAAGAGCCCATTGCCCCATATTTAAAATATAATTTGGCCATTATTAAACTTCCTTATTCAACAACACTTAATACCAAAGGCATATCCTGCGGCTTTTCATCAGCCATAACGGTAGCCTCTAAAAGGCGTTTTTCAGCCACGGCAAAGGTGTCAGGCTTTTCGGTATAAAGGGTTGCTATAACGTCACCCTTGTTAATGTAATCGCCCGTTTTCTTATTAAGATAAATACCTGCCGCAAAATCAATAACATCTTCTTTAGTGTTTCGACCTGCGCCAAGCAATAGACTTGCCACACCGTAGCCTTCGGTATCAACACGGGTAATATAACCCGATTTTTCACTGACAACCTGCTTTTCATAACCCGCTTTCGGGAATTTTTCAGGATTTAAAACCCAGTCGCTGTTGCCGCCCTGTGCCTTAACCATATTTGCAAAGGTATTAAGCGCAGTACCGTCGGCAATAACAGCAAGAACCTTTTCTTTACACTCATCATAAGTGCCTTTTTCGGCAAGACTTAACATATGAGAAGCCAATGCGACGCAAAGCTCGGTTAAATCTTCAGGGCCGTTGCCCTTAAGGGTTTGGATAGCTTCGATAACTTCTAAAGAGTTGCCGATTGCATTACCTAACGGTCTGTCCATATCAGTAATAAGCGCGCGCATTTTCTTGCCCGCACGACGACCGATGTCAACCATAACCTGTGCAAGCTCGCGGCTTTGTTCAACAGTTTTCATAAACGAGCCGCTACCGGTTTTAACGTCTAAAACAATGCAGTCATCATCGGCTGCTAATTTTTTGCCCATAATGCTTGAAACAATAAGGGGTAAGCTGTCAACCGTCGCCGTAACGTCACGCAATGCATATAAAAGCTTGTCTGCAGGGGCAAGTGTTGCATTCTGACCAACAATTGCAATGCCGACATTATTAACTATTTCTTCAAATCCCTCGGTGGGGATATCGGTACGGAAGCCGGGTATAGCCTCAAGCTTATCAATAGTACCGCCCGTATGACCAAGGCCGCGACCGCTCATTTTAGCAACCTTTACACCAAGGCTTGCAACAATCGGGGTGACGACAAGACTTGTTTTGTCACCTACACCACCCGTTGAATGCTTATCCACACGAAGACCGTTTATATTTGAAAAATCAAGCGTATCACCCGAATCGCGGATAGCAAAGGTAAGCGCAGTTGTTTCATCAATGGTCATACCTTTATAATAAATGGCCATACAAAGCGCAGCGGCCTGATAATCGGGTATTTCACCCTTTACGTAGCCGTCAATAAACCAGGCGATTTCTTTTTCAGTAAGCTCGCCACCGTCACGCTTTTTCTTAATAATGTCAAACATTCTCATAACTTTATTCTCCTAAATCGCCCTTACCGAAGGAATACGGTAAAATTTCTTCCATCGTTACAACCTTTGTCTTTTCGGGGTTGCCCAAAATAAAGCGGAAATCCTTGTCGCAAAATTCAGACAAGGCCTGTCTGCAAACACCGCAAGGGGCGCAAAGCTCATTAATTTTTTCGCCGGGACCGCCAACAATTGCAATAGCGGTGAATTGATGCTCACCCTCACTTATTGCCTTGAACAATGCTGTTCTTTCAGCACAGTTTGTGGGGGTATAGCCTGCATTTTCAACGTTGCAGCCGGTGTAAACCTTGCCGCTTATTCCTAAAAGCGCGGCGCCTACCTTAAAATTTGAATAAGGTGAATAAGACATTTCACGCGCCTTTACGGCAATTTCTATAAGCTCCTTATCAGTCATTTGTTATCTCCTTTAAAAAGCTTTGACCAAACAGGTCATCGTCCTTGACACCAAGCCATTCCATTGCAGTTTTACCAATATCAGCAAAGCTGTCACGAATGCCAAGATTAACCGATTTAATACCTTTACCGTATGCAAGCATAGGGGTATACTCACGCGAATGGTCGGTTGAAGGGGTTGCGGGATCGCAACCGTGATCCGCTGTAATAATAAGCAAATCATCATCGCGCAATTTGGCTAAAACTTCACCTAAACGAAGGTCAAATTCGGTCATAGCCTTAGCATAGCCCTCGATATCGTTGCGATGACCGTAAACCATATCAAAATCGACAAGATTTATAAAGCAAAGACCCGAAAAATCACGGTCCATAATAGATAAGGTCTTATCCATACCGTCACTGTTGCTGACCGTCGGATGACTTTCAGTAAAGCCCTGACCTGCAAAAATATCAAATATTTTACCAACCGAAATAGTATCAAAACCATTATTTTTTAAAACAGCAGGCATTGTTTTTTCGGGCGGTAAAAGTGAATAATCGTGTCTTTTAGGTGAACGCTTAAAGGGATGCTCACCAAAAAACGGTCGAGCAATTACACGGCCGACACCGTGCTCACCCTGCAGCATTTCACGAGCAATTTCACAATATTTATACAGTGTTTCAACAGGTACGATATCCTCATGTGCGGCAATTTGAAAAACACTGTCGGCCGAAGTATAAACAATAAGCTTGCCGGTTTTTAAATGCTCTTCACCGAAGTCTCTTATAACGTCAGTGCCCGAATAAGGCTTGTTACAAAGAATTTCGCGTCCCGTCTTTTTTGTAAATTCCGATACAACTTCTTCGGGGAAGCCGTCAGGATAAGTTGGAAAAGCTTTAGGTGAATAAACACCCGCAATTTCCCAGTGACCGATGGTGGTATCCTTACCCTTTGAAGCCTCCGCCATACGGGCATAAGCACCTATCGGTGAAGCGGTATTACCGCCGACACCATCAATTGCAAATAACCCTAATTTTTCAAGATTAGGACAATTAAAACCATCGTGCTGACGTATGCTGCCTAAGGTGTTGCTGCCCTCGTCATTCCATTCATTGGCGTCGGGCAATTCACCTATACCCATACTGTCAAGCACAATTAAAAATACTCTTTTTGACATAAAGTAAGTTCCTTTTTTATTTAAAAATTATGCTAATTCAAGCGCAATTTCCATCATTTTTGTGAAGGAATTCTGTCTTTCCTCAGCGGTGGTGTTTTCTTCGGGATAAATGAAGGAATCGCTTACTGTACAGATGCAAAGCGCCTTTTTACCTGCGCGTGCGGCGTTGCAGTAAAGTGCTGCAGATTCCATTTCAACACCCAAAACACCCATCTTTGCCCACTGCATACCGGAAGCGGCATCATCATAGAACATATCAGATGAGAAGATATTACCAACACGGTAATTAACGCCTGCCTTTTCACATTCTTCGGCGGCACGGCGAACCAAATCAAAATCAGCAATGGGACAGAATGTGCCGGGCAAGTTATACTGCGAAGCATAGTTGCCGTTTGTGCAAGCGCCCATGGCAACAATTATATCACGTGCGTGAAGGTCGGGTGAGAAGGAACCGCATGAGCCAACACGAATAATTGTTTCAACGTCATAAAAATTATAAAGCTCATAAGAATAGATGCCGATTGCAGGCTGACCCATACCGGAAGCCATTACAGAAACGCGCTTGCCTTTGTAAAAACCGGTATAACCCTGAACACCACGAACATTGTTTACAAGCACGGCGTCTTCTAAGAAATTTTCAGCAATATATTTTGCGCGAAGCGGGTCGCCCGGCATTAAAACGGTTTTGGCAAAATCGCCGGGTTTTGATGAAATATGTGGGGTTGGTGTAGACATTATAGTTTTCTTCCTTTCTTAATAACCTGAGCCTTCAAGACCCTGAACAGCTTTAACAACACGGCTTGTACCCAAGCGGTCAGCACCGAGATTTATAAAATCTTCAGCGTCCTGAATACCCGAAATACCGCCTGCCGCCTTAACGAGAACACCTTCGCCGACGTTTTTAACCATAAGCGCAACGTCTTCACGGGTAGCGCCTGCGGTTGAAAAGCCTGTTGAGGTTTTAATGTAATCAGCACCTGCTGCGGTAACGTTTTTACACATACGGATTTTTTCTTCTTCGTTTAAAAGACAGGTTTCAATAATAACCTTCAAGATTTTTTCACCGCAAGCGGCCTTAATCTGCTTAATTTCGTCAATGATGAAATCATCAAGTCCTGCCTTAAGTGCGCCGATGTTGATAACCATATCAATTTCATCAGCACCGTTTTTAATGGCGTCTGCAGTTTCAAAAACCTTAACGGCAGTTGTATTATAACCGTTCGGAAAACCGATAACCGTACAAATTGCCAATTTGTCGCCGACATATTCTTTGGCCTGCTTTACAAAAGAAGGCGGTATGCAAACCGATGCGGTCTGATATTTCATACCGTCGTCACAAATCTTCTTGATATCCTCCCAAGTGGCGGACTGACCCAAAAGGGTGTGGTCACATTTTGATAAAATTGTTTTAATTTCCATAATCTTACTTCCTTTCAAGCAAACTTATACATATATCATTTTATATTAAACACACATCATCTGTCAAGGAAAATTGACAAAATATATATAATATATATAAAAATTTAAAATTTCATTCTTTATACATTAAAAAAGGTTGTTTTTTGGCGAAAAATGTGTTATCATCTATAATGCGTATAAAATGTGCTATTTTTGTTTGCGGCCACGCTTTTAAATATTATATATTTAAAACCCACTTTCGAAAGGTCAACAAATTTATGATTTACGATTTACAAAAACCGACTATCTGGAAAAGATTTTCGGCTTATCTTTTTGATATAATACTTATTATTACATTAGCTGCGGGCTTTGCGGCGGTTGTTTCGGCCGTGGTTGACTTTGATGCTAAAGTAGACAAGCTTCAGTCACTTGAAAATAAATATTATGAAGAATACGGTATTAAAGACCTAACGCTTGAAGAATTCGAAAAGCTGACAGATGAAGAAAAGGCAGTTTATGCAACCGCTGACGAAGCCTTTAAAAAAGACCCCGAGGTTACAAAAGCTTATTCTTTGGTATATAACCTCATTCTGGTAATTACCGCAGTCGGTATTTTTTTAGCTGTGCTCGTGTGGGAATTCATTATTCCTCTATTTCTTAAAAACGGTCAAACCCTCGGAAAGAAAATCTTCGGCATTGCGGTTATGCGTACAAACGGTGTTAAAATTTCAACACTTCAGTTGTTCATTCGTTCAATTTTAGGCAAATACACCTTTGAAATTATGCTTCCCGTGTTTGCGGTGCTGCTTGTTGTGTTTGCAAATATGGCACTTTTCGGCATTGTGGTGCTGGGCTCGCTTGCAATTGCACAAACCGTTTGCCTTATTGCCACCCGCAACACCCGGCAGGCTTTGCACGATTTATTGTCCGACACGGTGACGGTTGACCTTGCAAGCCAGCTTATCTTCGACACAGAAGAAGAGCTTATAAAATATAAAGAAGAACAACACGCCAAATTGGTGGAGCGTTCACCTTATTAATTTTGGATTTAATTTAGCAAAAAAATTTAATCATAAATATTTTTAGGAGGTTCGGTTAAATGAAAGTCGAATTGCAAAATCTAACCAAAATCTTCCCCAGCCGAAACAAAAAATCCAATGAAGAAGTAATCGCAGTAAACGATTTTACTCTTACCATTCCCGACGGTAAGCTTGTTGGACTTTTAGGACCTTCCGGTTGCGGAAAAAGTACAACCCTTTACATGATAAGCGGTTTGCAGAAATCCTCATCAGGTAAAATTTTCTTCGGTGAAGAAGACGTTACAAACGTTTCTCCCGAAAACAGGGGTGTTGGTCTTGTTTTCCAGAACTATGCGCTTTATCCGCATATGACTGTTAAGCAGAACATTCTTTTCCCTCTTCAAAATCTTACCGGCAAGGACAAGCTGCCCAAAAACGAAATGATTGAACGCGCTTATGAGGTTGCACGTCTTGTTCAGATTGATGACCTTATGGAAAGAAAGCCTAACGAGCTTTCAGGTGGTCAGCAGCAGCGTGTTGCTATCGCGCGTGCGCTTGTCAAGATGCCTAGAATTCTTCTTTTGGACGAACCCCTTTCAAACCTTGATGCACGTCTTCGTTTGCAGACCCGTGAAGAAATTCGCCGCATCCAGAAGGAAACCGGCATTACCACCATTTTCGTAACACACGACCAGGAAGAAGCAATGAGCATTTCCGATATGATTATTGTTATGAAGCTTGGTGTTGTTCAGCAGGTTGGCAAACCGCAGGATATTTATGATGATCCCACAAACCTTTTCGTTGCGAAGTTCTTGGGTACTCCCCCCATCAACGTGTTCACCGGTAAGGTTCAGGGCGGCAAGCTTTACATAGGCGAGGATGCTGTTTTAGACGTTAAGGGTGTTGAAGACCGTGAGGTTTACGTCGGCATCCGTCCCGAAGGCTTTGTTCCTTCTAACAAGGGCGAATTTAACTGCCACCTCAACAACGTTGAGGTTATGGGTCGTGACGTAAGCATTGTTTCAACAAATGAAGCATCGTTAAACCCTGTTGTACGTTCAATTGTAAGCTCTGAATACGTTAAAACAATAGCCGAAGGTCAGGAAACCATCGCATACTCACTCGTTCCCCATAAGGTATTCATTTTCGATAAAGAAACCGAAGAAAGAATTTATTTTTAAGGAGAGTATGAACAATGGTTGAAAATAAACATCAATGGAAAGCGTGGATTTATCTTTCTCCCGCTATCGTGTTGCTGTTGGTTTTCACCGTTTGGCCCATTATTAACACACTTATAATGGCTTTCAGTGAAAATTACAGCTCACTCGCAGGTGTTGGCGGTCAGACCTTCCAGTTCGGTATTGGTAACTTTGAAAAGGTTATCCAATACAAAGGCTTTTTGACCTGCCTTAAAAACACAATGCTGCTTTGCGTACTTACTGTTCCGCTTTCAACAGTTTTAGCACTTTTAATTTCGGTTTGTCTTAATGCAATTAAGCCCTTCCAGAAATTACTTCAGACAATTTACTTCTTACCCTACGTTACAAACTCAATTGCTATCGGTATGGTATTCGCGGCAATGTTTAACATTGTAGGTAACATTTCTTCACAGGAACAGATCATCACCACCGCAGGTATTATCAACAACTTCCTCGGTCTTTTCGGTATTGACCCCATTAACTGGATAAACGCAGGCTCAAGCTATTGGGCAAACATAACCGTTATGGTTGTTTACATTGTTTGGAATGCTCTCCCCTTCAAGATCTTGATTTTGCTTGGCGGTTTGCAGAGCGTTAACAAGCAATATTATGACGCTGCCAAGATTGACAGCACACCCAAATGGCGCGTTTTAACCAAAATTACAGTTCCTCTTCTTTCACCGATGATTGCTTACGTTGTAATTACAGGCTTTATCGGCGGCTTTAAGGAATATTCCAGCATCGTAGGTATTTTCGACGTTACCATGGGTCCTCCAGGTGACGCAGGCCGTCTTAACACAATGGTTGGTTATATTTACGATTCAATTAAAAATCAGCAAGGTCGTGCATCGGCCGCGGCTCTTATCTTGTTCGGCATTATCTTCATTGTTACAATGATTAACCTTTATGTCAGCAAGAAAAAGACCCATTTCTAAGGAGGTGCCTTTTGAATGTCTAATAACTCAGCTTTACAGGTTATGCAGGAAAGGGACATGCATAAGGTAGTCGTTGGCCAGAAGATCATGAAGGTCGTAAGCCAATTTTTCCTCTATTTGTTCCTTTTTGCAATTGCATTTATCATTCTTTTCCCGTTTTATTGGATGATTATTTCATCTCTTAAAACCCTGGATGAATATATGCTGGCAATCCCCACCCTTTTTCCCCGCGATTTTGACTTTGTCAACTATGTTGAAGCCTTCAACACCGCAAACCTTGGCCGACTTTTCGGCAATACCGTTTTTGTCGGTGTTGTTTCAACAGTTTTATCACTTGTTATCACAGTGCTTTCCGCATTCGCTTTTGCCCGTCTTGAATTTAAGGGTAAAAACGCAATGTTTGCAGCACTTCTGGCAACAATGATGATCCCCGGTGAATTGTTCACCATCACCAACTATAAAACCGTTAACGATTTGGGTTGGTTAAACCTTGAGCAGTACGGCTTTACAGTTTTGATCGTTCCCTTCCTTGTAAGTGTGTTCTACATTTACCTGCTCAAGCAAAACTTTATGCAGATACCTAACGAGTTATATCTCGCCGCAAAGGTTGACGGCACAAGCGACCTTAAGTATTTGTGGAAGGTTATGATTCCTTTAGCACTTCCCACACTTATTTCAATCACTATCCTTAAGATGATGGGTTCATGGAACACATATATGTGGCCTAACCTCGTTGCGGACAGTGAAAAATACTGGCTTGTTACCAACGGTTTGAGAAAGTTCAGCGCCGTTGACGAAGGCGGCCAGGTTGATATCCCCGTACAGATGGCTGCAGTTGCTATCGTATCCGCACCGCTCTTTATGGTATTCCTTTTCTTGCGTAAGTACATTATGAAGGGCGTATCCAGAAGCGGTATCAAGGGATAATTAAACGGTTATAGGAGTTTCAAGCAGGAAAAACGATATTGGGTAAGTTATCCTGCTTTTAACCATAACAAATATAAAATATTTTTTCGAAAGGACAGAAACCAAATGAAAAAAATTCTTGTAGCACTTCTTTTGGTTGCTACTCTTCTCCTCAGCTGCTTTGCAATGGCAGGCTGTGGCGAAAAGAAGCAAGAAAACTTCGAGCTTAGCGCAGGCGCTACCTATGACGGCAGTGAAGTAGAGCTTACCTTCTACCACACCATGGGTGCAAACCTCCGCGGCGTACTTGACAAGTACATTGCCAAGTTTAACGAACTTTACCCCAACATCAAAATCACACACTCACAGGTTGGTAGCTATGATGACGTTCGCGACAAGATCGCAACCGAGCTTACCGTTGGTAATCAGCCCAACATCGCTTACTGCTACCCCGACCACGTTGCACTTTACAACCTCGCAGGCGCAGTTGTTACTCTTGACGAGCTTATCGCAAGCAAGGCTGAAGTAAAGCGTGCAGACGGCACAACCGAAACTCTTGGTTACACTGATGAACAGATCGATGACTTCATTGATGCTTACTATCAGGAAGGTAAGGAATTTGAAGGCGGCAAGATGCATACTCTTCCCCTTTCAAAGTCTACCGAAGTTCTTTACTATGACAAGACATTCTTTGACAAGCACGGCTTAAAGGTTCCCACCACTTGGGACGAAATGGAAGCTACCTGCAAGAGAATTCTTGAAATCGACCCCAAGTCTATTCCCCTTGGATATGACTCAGAAGCTAACTGGTTCATCACCATGACCGAACAGTTAAAGACCCCCTACACCTCAGCTACAGGCGACCGCTTCCTCTTTGACACCAAAGAAAACCAGGCTTTCGTTAAGCGTTTTGCTGAATGGCACAAGAAGGGCTATGTAACAACCGAAGAAATCTACGGTTCTTACACTTCAGGTCTTTTCACCAACCAGAAGGCAGGCGAAGCACGTTCTTATATGTGTATCGGTTCATCAGCCGGTGCTTCTTACCAGCGTCCTACCGCAGGTGCTGACGGTAAATATCCTTTTGACGTAGGCATCACCACCATTCCTCAGGCTGATGCTTCTAACAAGAAGGTTATTTCACAGGGTCCTTCACTCTGCATCTTCCAGGGCACTGAACAGGAAGTTCTCGCTTCCTTCCTCTTCGTTAAGTACCTTACAACTAACGTTGAATTCCAGGCCGAATTCTCTATGATTTCAGGTTACGTTCCCGTAATCGAATCTGTTGCAGATCATCCCATCTATTCACAGTTCCTTGCAAACGCTAACGGCGGCGACAACATCACCGCACTTTCTGCAAAGACCTGTCTTGAACAGAAGGATGCATACTTCGTATCTCCCGCATTCAACGGTTCTTCTGAAGCACGTGACCAGGTTGGTCAGCTTCTCCAGTACTGCATGGTTCAGTATAAGAGCGCTAAGGACGTTGACGCTATGATTGACAAGGCATTCAAGGATGCTGTTGCTGAATGCGAATATATGTCTTAAGATTTTTTAAGAAAAAGTTGATATGATTATGAACAATATTAAAAGAATCAGTGCGATAGTTCTTCTGATATGTGTTGTTCTTACCTGCTTCGTTGCCTGCGGCGATAAAAAGCCGACAGGCGGCGACAGCTCAAAAGGTAAGTTTGTCGATTATGCTTCAAAAGCAGAGCTTGACCTTAATGGTGCCAACCTTACTGTTGAAGTGAAAATCAAACAGCTCATTGACGGCGACACTACCCACTTCTACATTGACGATTCATCATTTGAAGGCGACATTATAAAGGCTCGTTATCTCGCGGTTAACACACCCGAATCCACCGGCCAGATTGAAGAATGGGGCAAAACTGCTTCAAACTTCACAAAAGAAAAGCTTTCAAATGCTAAGAGCATTGTGCTCGAAAGCGAGGACAGCGCCTGGAATGCCGATTCCACCGGCGAAAGATACCTCGTTTGGGTTTGGTATCAAACCGAAGAGGGCGGCGAATACCGCAACTTAAACATTGAACTTTTGCAGGAAGGCTTAGCAATTGCATCTGCTACCTCTTCCACTAAATACGGTGACATGGGTATTAAGGCAATTGACCAAGCAAAAACACATAAAAAGCATATTTATTCCGGTGAGAAGGACCCCAATTTCTACTACGGCGGTTGTATTGAGCTTACTTTAAAAGAGCTTCGCGCAAACCCCGAAAAATACCAGAATAAAACAGTTGCCTTTACAGGCGTTATCACCAAAAACAAGGGCCAGCAGGTTTATGTTGAAGCCTATGACGAAGAAACCGATATGTATCACGGTATGGCAGTTTATTACGGCTTTAACCTTAAATATGGTCTTGGCGATATTTTGAAGCCGGGCAACAAGGTAAGAATTGTTGGTTCTATGCAATATTATGAAGCAGGCGATTCATATCAGGTTGCTGACCTTGACTATGATATGATGAACCCCAAGGATCCCAGCAAGGTTCAGCTTATTGAAGGCGGACAGAAGCCCGCATTCGTTGCAACAACTGCCGAAAAGTTTGCCAAGGGCAAGGTTTCGGTAACAGTTATTGAAAACGACGAAGAAACAATTAAAGAATACGATTATGCAAAGCTTGCTATCGGTTCTTCAATTTCTATGAAAAACCTCACTGTTAAGAGCGTTTACACAACACATAACGGTGGCGACAATGACGGCGCTATGAGCATTACCTGTACTTCAGGCGGAACTCAGATCGTTGTTCGCACAGCTGTTTTAACAGATGCAAGCGGCAAGACCGTTACAGCCGACCGTTTTGAAGGAAAGACAATTGACGTTAAGGGTATTGTTGATACCTATGACGGCAAATGCCAGATTGTATTACTTTCAATGGATGACGTTACCATTCGTTGATGAAATAAAAAATTAAGGAGGAGTTTCAAATGAAAAAACTTTTAGCGTTCCTTCTCGCTGCGGTTCTTTGTTTAACTTGCTTCGCTGCTTGCGGCAAGAAGAAAACCGAGACCCCGGACGAAGGTTCGAAACCCACACAGCTTGTATATGACGTTGACGATGCAGCTGCATACCTCAAGAACATGTACAAGAAGTACCTCACCGCAAACGAAACCCCGGCTGACTACACATTGGTTTCACAGGTAATGAAGGGTGGCGTTATTTACAAGATCACCTGGACTGTAGACAATGATGGCATCAAGGTTATCGTTGATGAGGAAAACAAGCAGGTTAAAATTGACCTTGACGAAAAAACAAAGGTAGATATTGCTTACAAGCTTACCGCTACCATTACCGACCCCGACGGCAAAACCACAACCCTCAGCTTTGACCTTAAGGTTCCCAAGTATGTTCTTTCTTCCTGGAAGGATTACATGGCAGCAGAAGCAGGCAAGGCAGTTGTAGTTGAAGGCTATGTTGCAGCTGTTCACGCTCCGTCAGAAGGCAATAAGTACAACACTCTTTATCTCCACGACGTTAACAATGCAGGTGGCTATTACGTTTACTCAATGGCCAGCGATAAGGACCTTGTTAAAGACCTTGGCATTAAGAAGGGTATGTTAGTTTCTGTTGCCGGTATTAAAGACATTTACAGCGGCACACACGAAATTAAAGATGCTTCAGTTACCATTCTTGATGAAACAGTTGTTGATTTTGCTCCTGTTGACATTACAAACCTCTATAAGAATGCTACCTCTCTTAAGGACACAGCTCTTACAGATAAGCTTGCAATGCTTGTAACCATCAAGGGCGTTGAAATCACCGATCAGGATCTTAGCGAAAAGTCAATGTATATGAACTTCAAGCTTGCAGGTCTTGAATCATACATCCGTGTATATGCTACTGACTGCCCCGCAAGCGTAAGCGATGCAGGTCAGCAGAAGATTATTGACGAACACGGCAAGAAGAAGGGCTATTATGCTGACGTTACCGGTGTTGTTGTAATGTACAGCGGTGCCATCTATCTTAACCCTGTTTCCGATAATCCCTTCAAGTACGGCGCATTCATTAACAGAACCGATGCTGAAAAGGTTCAGTACGAAATGGATGAAGTTAAGTTTGATACAAAAATCACCCTTAACAAGAGCTTAAAGCTTCCTTCAAAGGGCGCAACCTATGAAGATGTTAAGATTACATGGACCTCTTCAAACGAAGATTACATCACAATTAAAGACGGCAAGGCTGTAATCACTCTTGGCGATGAAGCCACAACCGCTTCTATCACAGGTACATTTACATTAGGTACCGTTACCAAGACAAAGACAATCACCTTTAACCTTGCTGCTAAACCCAGCGTAGTTCCTCAGACTGTTCTTAATCCTGTTGCAGGCACTGCTTACAAGCTCTTCTTCACACAGGCTGCTAAGGGTGAATTCCGTTACTTCACAGGTAACATGAGCGGCTACTACGGCGAATCTACCTTAGACTTCAACGCAGCTGTTGATATGTTCGTTGAACCCGCAGGCAATGGCTACTATATGTACTTCAACAATGGCGGCGAAAAGAACTACATCAACATCACCGTAAGCGGAACACACGTTAACTTCGTATTCCAGACCGAAAAACCTGCTGTTCCCTTCTCAATTGATGCTGAAAACAACAACGCTCCTTATATGACCGTTACCGTTACCGGCGACAACGGCACACAGGATAAGCCCTACCACATTGGTACATACGGCGATTATGTAACCTTCGGTACAAGTGATGCAAGCAAGGCTGCTACCAGCTATGTTGCAACTCTCTGCACTATGGTTGATACCTCTTCTATCCCCGATGCTGACAAGGTTGCAGCCGAAAAGAACAGCCTTACTGTAGAAGATGAATTCTTCGCAGCTGCTGAAGTTACACTTCCCACCAAGGGCTCTAACTTCAGCGAAGTAGCTATCAGCTGGGCTTCTAACAGCGAATATGCTGTTGTAAACGGCAACAAGCTTAACATCACACTTCCCACAGCAACTACAAAGGTAACTCTTACCGCTACACTTACTTGCGGCAGCGCTACCGACACCAAGACCTTTGATGTCACTATCACCGTTGTAAGCACCGAAGCTTTTGCTCCCACATTTGCAGGTATCAGACCTGAAGAAGGCAAAGCTTATAAGCTTGCTATATATCAGGCAAACCTCGGCAAGTGGCTCTATGCTGACGGCACATTTGGTGATAAATATCTTAACACAACTGAAAACTATGATGAAGGTGCTGACTATTACGCTGAACTCGTAAGCACAGATGTTTATAAGTTCTACATTCTTGAAGGCACTACTAAGAAGTACCTTACATTCTACTTAGATGCAAGCAACAAGACTCGCGTTAAGTTCGATGCAGCTGGTACAACTCAATTCACCTATGACGTTACAACAAACGCTTGGGTAACTAATTTTGACGGTAAAGACCGCTATCTCGGTACCTACAACTCCTTCGATACCCTCAGCGTTTCTGAAACATCTTACATTGATGCCAACAAGACCGGCGTTTCACAGTTCCCTGCAAACCCTGTAAGCCTTACAATTACCGAAACCGCACTTAAAGCTGATACAGCTTATAAGTTTGCTTTCTTCCAGGGCGACGCTTCTGTAAACAAGATGCTTTACATTCTTGATACAATTGACACCGCAAAGAACAGATACATCAACACCACTGCAAATCCTGCAGAAGCAGTTGACGTATATGTTGAAGAAGCAACCGGCGGCTTTAGGTTCTACATCCTTGAAGGCACCACTAAGAAGTACATCACCGCTTATTTAAATGGTGAGAACAAAACTTCACTCAAGTTTGATGCCGCAGGTACCAGCGTATTCTATTTCAACAGCACCACAAACGCTTGGGTAACCACCCTTGACGGTGCGGAATATTATATGGGTACTTACAGCACATTCGAAACTGTAAGCCTTTCTGCAACATCTTACATTAATGCCGACAAGACCGGCGTTTCACAGTTCCCCTTAAACCTTGTAGCTGTTAAGTTCTCCGGTTCTTCTACCGGCGGTAACGAAGGTGGTAACCAAGGCGGTAATGAAGGTGGTAACGAAGGCGGTAGCACCACTACCCCAACCACAATGCCTTACACTGTTGGTAAGGAATATGTAATGCAGCTGTACCAAGCAAACAACCAGAAGAATCTCTATCTCAATGGAGAAATGAGCACTTACTACTTCGCTACTGTAGAAGATGTAGCTTCTGCTGTTAAGGTTGTTATGGAAGCAGACGGCGATGGCTATCAGCTCTATTTCATGAATGGCTCTGTTAAGACCTATCTCACAGTCGTTCCCAATGGCACACACAATAACACAACATTTGTTACTGAAAAGCCCTCTGTTGCTTGGAAGTGGAACGGTACACTTTCTACCCTTACACTTACTATAAGCTCGGGCGAATTCTTCTTGGGCACATACGGCACTCACTCAACCATCAGTGCTTGTGCAATTTCCTATGCTGACAACTTCAAAGCTTTGTTAGTTGACCCCGCAACAATTGAGGGTGGTTCAGGTAACCAGGGTGGTAACACCGGTTCAGGCAATGAAGGTGGCAACACAGGTTCAGGTAACGAAGGCTCTGGCAACCAGGGCGGTGCTGTTACAGGCACTCCCGTTGTATTCACATTTGGTGATAACGGCGATGCTGCTCACGTTGATGGTAATGATATTGGCGCTGAAAAAGCTTACACATCCGGTTCATACACCTTAACTTTGACTAGTGTAACTAAAGTATATGACGGTGCATTTGATGCAAAGGGTAACAGCTGCCTCAAGCTCGGCACGAGCAAATCCGGCGGTACCGCAACATTTACATTCACTGTTCCCGCCGACGTTACCTCCGTTACTATTAAGGTTGCTGGCTACAAAGCAAAGACCGGATCAATTACTGTTAACGGCTCAAGTTACTCAATAACAACTCAATCCAACAATGGTGCATACACTGATATCGTTATTGATACCACTACAACAAAAACCATTGTTTTCGCAACCACAGGCTCTACAAACACCCAGCGTGTTATGATTGACTCTATCACATTTAACGTTGGTTAATCAATTGGTTTCTGTTTAAATTGATTTATAAAAAAATAACCGTACCCGAAAGGGTGCGGTTATTTTTTATACTTAATTTTATTGTCATTGGCTCCCTCCGAGAGGGAGCTGTCAACGAAGTTGACTGAAGGAGAATTGCGATGACTATAATCAAATAGCGATTATTGTTGATTTCCGTATACTCCTTCCGTCTTTTTGCTTTGCAAAAATCCACCTCCCTCTCGGAGGGAGGCATATGAAAACAAAAACCCTCCTTAATCAAAGGAGGATTTAACAATCATATCAATATACTCGCAAACACCACGAAAATTTGTATTTACTTGATTATTAGAAAATCTTATAACCCTTAAATCAAACTCTTCCAAAACTTCAGTACGAAATTCATCATTTCTAATCCCATCCTCAGAAAAATGCTGCGAACCATCTATTTCAATAACAAGCTTGGCTTTATGACAATAAAAATCAACAATAAAATTTCCAATTGCCTTTTGCCGTTGAAATCTAATTGGATATTTTGCCAAAAAATCATACCATAAATGGTTTTCTTGCGGTGTGGCATTTTTTCTTAATTGTTGTGCCAATGATATATTTTTCTTATTGTATGCGATTGACATTATTTAATCTCTTTTATACTTCTCAAACACAGCCATATCGGTGCGGGTGGCAATTAAAGGTGTAACAGAAATTGTTTCATTTAAAATTGCAACGGTATCGCGGTTAAGGTCATCGGGACAAACGTCCGGTACGGGTTCACCTTCTTGGTGGTACATATCTCCGCCGTCGTGAACAAAGCCGTCTGAAAAATAATGCGAGCCCTGACATGTGATTCTGATGTCACTTACCTTATCGGGGATATTAACGTTATAAATTAACGTATCTTCAAAAAGGTTTTGGCTTACAATAAAGTCATAAGCCATATCAAAATACTGCGCGGCTTCCTTCTGACAATGCGGGAAGGTAGAAAAAGCAATACCCTTTACGCCCATACGCGCGGCTTCGAAAACAGCCGCAACAGTGCCCGAATAAACAATATCCTGCCCGACGTTAACACCGTAATTAATGCCCGAAAGCACAAGGTCAAATTTGTCGGGAAGCGCCAAAGTGCCAAAGCGCACACAGTCAGCGGGGGTTGAGCTCATTGAATAAGCCGTGACGCCATCAATAAAATCAACACGCTTAATTTCCTGCGGGTGCATAAAATCAATAGCGTGGCTCATTGCACTTTGCTCAACCTTAGGTGCAACAACCGTAACCTCGCCAAGCTTTTTTGCCCATTCCGCTAAAAGTCGAATACCAGGTGCGTTGATGCCGTCATCGTTGGTTATTAAAATTTTCATTATAGCCAGCCCTCGTTATTTTCTTTATAATTTTTAAGAAGTGTGTCGGCATCACGAAGCACCTGCTTCATTTCTTTCTTTGAATAAACCGTACCGCCCGCCGCACAAGCGTGACCGCCGCCGCGGTATTGCTCGGCCAGTTCACTTACCGTCACAAAGCGTGAACGGAAGCGGATGCGTATAGCATCATCATTTTCGATAAAGGCAATCCAAATTAAAGAATCGCGGATGGTGTCGAGATAGCCCACCGCCGCCGAAGCATCTTCATTTGAAAGACCGAATTTTTTCTTCATTTTTTTGGTGACAAAAATGTATGCCACACCGTTTTCGGTAAGCTTAATTTTGTTCTGAACGTAAGCTTCAAATTTAATGTTCTTAAAATCCTTAAGGTAAAGATTCGCATAAAGCACGTCGGTGTCAATGCCTTGATTAAGCATAACGCCCGCAAGACGCATTGTTTCACCGTCAACCTCGCGGTATCTGAAGCGACCCGAATCGGTCACCATGCCCGCATAGATATAGGTTGCGGCCTGCTTATTAATTTTAAGCTCGTCCTTAAAGGTGTCATAAAAATCTGCTATCATTTCACATGCGGAAGAACGGTTTTCTTCAACCCATTGCAAATTGCCGTAAGTTTCAAGCGGAATGTGATGGTCAATTTTTATAACTTCTTTACACTGAACAAAATTAGGGTTAGATGCGCGTTTTGCCGTGCCTGTATCAATTACAATAGCAAGCGCATCTTCATATTCTTCTACAGGCAAAAGCGCGTCCTCGTCGCCTAAAAAGGCCATATAGTCCGAAAAATCACAATTCTGAAGCAAAACTGTCTTTTCGGGGAAATTAAGCTTTATAATTTCCTGCAAGCCTTTAGTAGAGCCCACGGCATCACCGTCGGGACGGAAGTGACGGAAAAGAAAAATTTTATCATATTCTTTAATTTTTTGCAGTATCGCCTGCTTTGTCTTTAACATTCGCTATCTCCTAAATTGTTTAAATCTTCAAGCATTTGCATTGCTTCTTCGCGGTTTTTAAGGGTTGCGCCGCTTGCCTTTGCGTGACCACCACCGCCGTATTTAACAGCAATGGGGTTAATGTTATATTTATTTGAGCGAAGCTCTGCCAAGACACCGTTTTCGGTCTCGGTAAAGTTTACCCAAAGGTTAACACCCTTTATGTCCCCCATTGTGCCAACCATTGCGCGTGAAATTGTAAAGGTGTCAGCATCATAGGTTGCGGCCTCTTCCTTAGTGGTGTAAATATAAGCCACGTTTTTGTCGGTAAACTGAATTTTAAGCACAAACTGTGCGCGAAGGCGGATAAATGAAAAATCATCGGCATAAAGCTGACCGTAAATTTCATTTGTGTCAAATTCAGCCTTCATAAGATGAGATGCCAAACGGAAGGTGTCAGAGTTTGTGCTGTCATAACGGAAGCGACCCGAATCGGTCACCATACCGGTATAAAGTGACTTGGCCGCCAATTTTGAAAGCTTTAACCCACCTTCAATTGCAAATTCGGTCACCAAACCGCAACAGCTTTCATAAGAAGTATCGGTCACTTCAATATCGCAAATTTCTTCACAAAAAATGTGGTGGTCTATTCGCGCGGTTTTGTGGGCTTTCTTATAACGGTCATCACTTATAAGCGCGGCGGCCGAAGTGTCAAGCACGATTGCCAGCGCATTTTCATAAACGCTGTCATCGATTTCATCCATCACACTGCCTTCCATAAAGCCGTAACGGCGCGAGCCGTCACCTACAGCATAAACCGTTTTTTCGGGAAAATTTTCTTTAATAATTTCACGAAGACCAATCTGACTGCCCAAAGCGTCACCGTCGGGGTTAGAATGGCGGTGAATTATTATTGTATCATATTCTTTTATAGCATCTAAAATTTTTTCAAACATAATTCTTCTCACTTAATCGTCAAAATATCCTCTGTAAACTACGGGGTAATTAGCATTCGGGAACATATACTTATGAAGCTCGATAAAATAATCGTCGGTCATACTTGCAATAAAGTCAACAACTATCTGGTTAGGCTCGTTCTTTTCATAAGGGGTCTTGGGCGGGTTGCGAAGCGATTTTACATAATTGATATGACGAGTAAATATTGGTGAATTGGTCTTGTTAAGCTTTAAATCTTCCAAAAGCTGACCGTAAATATCTGCCATCATAGGTTTAACCGTTACGTCAAGACGTGCATCGTTTGCCGCGTGGTTATAAATCTTTTCATAATTATCCTTTTTCGATTCCTTAAGTGCCGCAAAATGCTTTTTATCCATCTTTATATACGGCTTGCCATAGCTGTTTTCAATAATGTTAACCATCAGATTATTGATAATTTCAGAGTTAAGCGACCCGATGTCTTCATTATAAAAATCATTCGCGGTAACCATTTTTGAAATAATGGCATCCTGTCTGTCGCGGCCGAGATATGCAATAATATCCGAAATTTTAACCACTGCGCCTTCAAGTGTAGATGGCGCAATTTTGTTTGCAAAATTTCTGTCCTGCGCGCATTTTTCCATAATTTCATCAAATTCCTCAAAACCCGAAAGCTTTGCTGGATAATATTCCTCAAGCTCAATTTCGCCGTTGTGGGCGGCAATACCGTCAAGGGTTTGAAGGGTTAAATTGCAGGCATAAATTTTATCAAGCACGCGTACAGAATGAATGTTATGCAAAAAACGTCTACCCGTGTGGGCGCGATAAAGTTCATCAAGATATTTTTCACCCGAATGTGCAAAAGCAGGGTGACCGATATCGTGGCCAAGTGCTATAGATTCAATAAGTTCCTGATTAAGATTCAACGCACCGCCTATTGTACGCGCAATACGCGAAACAAACTGCACGTGCAGAAAACGGCGTGTGATGTCGTCATTTTTCCAAAGCGAATAAACCTGAGTTTTATCCGCATAACGGCTGTAAAAAGGACAATGAAGAATTTTATCACTGTCACGGATAAAAGGTGTGCGCCATATACTAGATTTGTCAGACGATTCATCTCTGCGGTAAGCAGCAGAATTATCAAAGCCAACGTTTATAAATGTCGCAGTGTCCTTTTCATACTCCATTCTTTTAACTAAAGCATCGGACAATTGTTCCTTACGCAAGAAAAATCCCACCTTTTTAAAATCTTTTTTATTCTTAATTATTATACCATAAACCAAAGCTTTTGTGAATATCTAATTACAAAAAAATACCTGCAAATTGCAGGCATTTTTATTGTTAAAAGTTATTCAGTTTAAATTCCTTTAATTTGAAAAACACTTCATAGGGTACACAAAGCTCGCCGGTGCCTACACCCAAAGAAATATGAGGCTTTGTTTCACCGTGAAAATCACTGCCGCCGCTTTGCAAAAGACCGTATTTTTCGGCCGTTCTTATTGCAATTTCGGTGGTTTTTTCGTCATACATCGGGTAAAGTGTTTCCATACCGACAAGCCCGGCCGACCGGGCTTTTAGCCAGAACGACTCAAGTTTTTTAGGGGGCGCACTGAAAAACGGATGCGCAATTATCGGCACTGCACCAATACTTCGTAAAAATTCAATTGTTTTTATGCTGTCAAGCCTTTCGGGTGGGGTGTAAAAATCACCGCCCGCCTTTAAAACTGTCTTAAAAGCAAGCTTAACGCTTTCAACGTAACCCTTTCTGACCATTTCGGCCGCTACGTGTGCACGGTTGATGTGCCCGTTTGGTGTGGCCAAAATCAGCTTTTCATAATCAATTTCATACCCGCCACGGTTTAGCGCTTCGACCATTTTTTTGTTGGCTTCTCCCTTGCGGGTGTTCATTTCATCACAAAAAGCTTCAAGCCGTGTGAAGGCCGTTTCATCAATGAAAAGACCAAGTATATGAAGCTCGACCCCGTCATATTCGGTTGTAAGTTCACTGCCCAAAACCGCTTCAATGTCTTTATCCTGCGCCGCGGCTTTAAATTCCAAAAGACCACTGACAGTATTATGGTCACAAAGCGCCACAGCAGAAAGACCGCATTCCACCGCTTTATTCAAAAGCTCAGTCGGGGTAAGCGTTCCGTCAGAAAAATTTGAATGTGTGTGCAAATCGCAAATTTTCATATCACTTTCCCCTTTCAAGTTACTGCTTTTATTATACTCTCAAAAGCCTTGGTTGTAAATATAAACATTTTATTGTATAATATAAAAACGAGGTGAGAAAATGAAACGGTTTAAAAAGGTTTATATTGAAATTTCAAATATCTGCAACCTTTCCTGCAGCTTTTGTCCCGGCACAAAACGAAGCCCTAAAATGATGGATGAAAAGGAGTTTTCTTTAGTTATTGAAAAGGTTGCCCCTTTTACCGATTACGTTTATTTTCACCTTCTGGGCGAACCGCTTTTACACCCCAATTTGGAAGACTTTTTAAAAATTGCCGAGCATAGCGGCTTAAAGGTAATTATCACCACCAACGGCACTCTTTTGCAAAAGCAACGCGACGTGCTGCTTGATTCTGCCGCGCATTATAAAACGGTAATATCGCTTCACAGCTTTGAAGCAAACCAAAACCAAAATTTCAGCGATTATATTAATAACTGCCTTGATTATGCCAAAGCTGCCGAAGGCAAAAAAATTGTTGTATTACGGCTTTGGAACAACGGCGGTGAAGATAAATTAAACCGCGATATTTTGCAAAAAATTGAAGACCACTTCCCTGCCCCTTGGCGCGATACACGCGGCGGTAAGCAAATTGGCAATAACCTATATATCCAGTTTGGTGACAAATTTGACTGGCCCGATATTTCTTCACAAAACACAAGCGACACCGCCTTTTGTTATGGCCTTCGTGACCAAATAGGCATTTTATCTGACGGCACGGTTGTGCCCTGCTGTCTTGATAACAACGGTGAAATTGACCTTGGCAATATTTTTGAAACCGATTTGGGTGAAATTATAAATTCACCACGTGCGCTGAATATTTATAACGGCTTTTCAAGTCGAAAGGTCTGTGAAAGCCTATGCCAAAAATGCACCTTTGCAAGAAAATTTTAAAACGGATAGCCCATTCAGGTTATCCGTTTTTCTTTTTTATTAGCAGGGCCGTCAATTATATTGCCTGTTTCATCAAATCGTGAGCCGTGACAGCTGCAGTCCCAAGAATGTTCTGCTTTATTCCATTTAAGCTTGCACCCCAAATGTGTACAACGCTTTTCAGAAAAACCGATAAGACCGTTTACGGCTTCAACACAATTAACTAACAGCTGTTTTCTTAAAACTGAACGTGACGGCAAAAAAATCCCCTCATAAGGATTTCGTATTCCCGCAACCATATCACAAAGCATTTTAGCTGCCACCATTGAAGAGGTCATTCCCCATTTATTAAAGCCTGTAGCAACAAATAAATTGTTCCTTATTGTTGAATATTTACCGATATACGGTATATCGTCAAGAGTTTTACAATCCTGTGCAGCCCAACAAAATTTTTCATTCGCTTCGGGAAATTTTTCATTTGCAAAAGCGCGAAGTCGGTTAAAGCTACACTCACCTTTTCCTGTTCTGTGACCGTAACCGCCCAGAATCAACATATTTTTATAATTACGAAACGATAGTCCTTTATCACACTCGTCCACGTACATTCCGTCAAAATTCGGTGCATTCTCAAGCGCCAAAACATAAGAACGGCTCTGGTACATCTTTAAAAAATATAACCCATATCTGTCAATAAACGGAAAATGTGTTGTGACAATAATATTTTTAGCCGCAACCTTACCGTTCTCACAAATGGCAACGTTGCCATCTATTTTTAAAACCCGACTGTGTTCATATATGGTAAGACCTTTGCTTATACCGGTTAAAAACATTATTGGATTAAACTGTGCCTGATTTTTAAATTTAACTGCACCCGCTGTTTCAATTGGCAATGGTAAATCCTTAACAAAATTACTTTCAAAGCCCAAGGAATCTAATGCAATAACTTCCTTTTCAAGCTTTTCTGAATTATTAATCGAATAAACAAACGAATTTCTTTTTTCAAAATCGCAATCAATTTGTTGACTCATTATCTCAAATTCATCAATTGCTTTTTGATTTGCATCTAAATAAAGTCTTGTTTTTTCATTGCCAAAACGTTTAATCATTTCGGCAAATATAAGCCCGTGCTGTGACGTAATTTTCGCCGTAGTATTCATTGTGGTGGCGTTTGCAATTCTGTCCGCCTCTAAAAGAATGTAATTAACGCCCATTTGATGCAAAAAATAAGCCGTCAAAAGACCGCACATTCCGCCACCAATTATTAAAACATCGGTATTGTAACTGCCTTTTAAAGTTTCATAATGCTGAAAATCGGCACTTTCTTTCCATATTGATTGCATAAAAAAACACCCCGCCTTTAAAAGATATTTTCTCTCAAAAGCGGGGTGTTATACCGTTCATTTTAACCCAATGCCGATTAACACTTCATTTGTCGTGATACCGTTATATGTATATTTCATTTCATCAAGGGCAAACGGTAAATCGGCGCAGTCACAAAGCTTTATTAATTTATAATTAAGCCGTAAGCGTTCGGCATTTGTGATTACCGATGCTTTAATTGACGGCTTTATAATATTTTCGGCATTTTTTATTATGCTTTCCAAATTGCCAAACTCATTTACAAGTGCCGCCGCGGTTTTTGGTCCGATTTTATCGGCACCCTTTATGTTATCTGCCGTATCCCCCGTAAGTGATTTATAATCAGCATAAAAACACGGCAAAATGCCGAATTTTTCTTTAAAAAACGCTTCATCATAAATTTGGGTGTTTTCCCCACGGTAACGCAGGATTTTCACATTGTCGGTAATAAGCTGAAAAAAGTCACTGTCAAAGGATGAAATGACAATTTCATTATCGGCCCCATATTTTAAAGCGTAAGCCGCTATCACATCATCGGTTTCACAGACAGTGGTTTCGGTGTGCTTTATCCCTAAAAAATCGAGCGCTTTATAAACGTCCGTAAGTTGTGAAAATGGGTTTTCTTCTTCGGGGACAGCATCATAATCCACACGGTTTGATTTATAATTTTCATCCATATCAGTGCGGGGGTTATGCCTTTCACCGTCAAATAACACCGTGACGTGGGTTGGTTTAACCATTCGGATTATTTTTAAAAGTGCGCCCGTAAAGCCAAGTGTGCCTTGAATAGCTTTGCCGTCTTTATTTATAATTCTGGCGGGCATACCAAAAAACATTTGAAAAAGCAAATTGTGCCCGTCGACAATTAAAAGTCGGTTTTTCATAGGCTTTTAACCATCTTAATATGCGGTATTCCCGCTTCGATAAATTCTTCCCCCACGGTAGAAAAACCAAGCTTTTCATAAAACCTGACTGCCGTTTTTTGTGAATTTAAAACAACGCTTTTAACACCATTTTCTTTAAAATAACAGAGCGTTTTATTCATAAGGCTTGTACCAAGCCCCTTGTTATGCTGAACCGACAAAACACGGCCTATATGAATTTCACCGTCGTTTTCTCCCTTAAAAGCGCGAAGATATGCCACCACTTCCCCATTTTCTACCAAAAAAAGGTGGTCGGCAGAATAATCAACGTTATCCATATCAAGATACCATATCTTTTGTTCAAACATAAAAACCTTGGCGCGCGCCTTTAAAATTTCATAAATCTCGCGTCCTGAAAGTTCATTAAAGCTTTTTGCAACAAAATTCATATTAAAGATATTCCTTTAAAAAAGGTATTGCTTCATCTAACGAATCAAATTCCTTAACCATTAATTCTTCGGCTTCTTCTGTAAAGGGTGCAACGTCAGCAACACCGATAGCCTTCATACCTGCCGCATGACCTGCCTTGATGCCAAGTGAAGAATCCTCAAAAACAAAGCATTCTTCTGGGGCAACACCCAAACGCTCAGCCGCAAGCAGGAAAACGTCGGGTGCGGGCTTGCAGTGCTCAACGTCATCACCGCCGGCAAAGGCTTCAAAATAATGAAGAACGCCCGTTTCGCCAAGCTTCCAGTCAATTTCATACTTGGCAGAGCCCGAAGCAACCGCCATTCTTACACCGTTTTGCTTTAAGAAATCCAAAAGCTCAACCGCACCCTTTTTAAGCACAGGTGCACCGCTGTTGATTATATATTCGCGCATTGCCTTGTCAAATGCGGGAAGGTCAATGCCTTCGTAATGGTCGGCAAGATAAGCCTCCCAGCCTTCCTTATTCATACCTAAAACGTAACGGATGCTTTCCCCTGCGTTTTTAAAGCCCTGCAGCTCGCCTGCATAATCCCAGGCTTCAATACAAACCCTTTGAGTATCGGTCAGGGTACCGTCCATATCAAAAATAACGCTAAACATAATTACTCCTTAATTTTCCAAAAAATCTATACAAGAACGGGTTTCGGTAAAGGGGCGCACATAATTATCCGCAACAAAAACGTGCTTTTCATGTGTGGCATAGCTTTTAAGCGCGGCTTCATCAGTGAAGACGGTATAAAGCATAACATCAACATTTGAGGATTCAAGCTTTTCGGTTTGTACCTTAATTTCCAAAAGGCCATCAATTTCACCCATAAGGCCTTCAAGCTTTTCTTTCATCTGATTTTTAATTTTATCGCTATTGAATTCGCTTTTAAGCTTCCATAAAATGATATGCTTTACCATAACACCAATTCCTTTCATATAACTAAGTTATTTTATCATATTTTAACCTTAAATTCAACCAAATGAGAGATAAAAACAAAAATAATACGGCAAGAATATTCTTGCCGTATTATTTTAATTGATTTTAAAATTATAATTTATCCTTCTTTAATCATCGGTATCATAAGACCCGCATCTTTAAGCACAAAATCGGGCTTATCTTCTGATTTTTCAAGAACTTCGTAGGTGGTTTCACCACTCATAACCAAAACGGTTACCGTACCTGCGTTTATACCGCTTTTAATATCGGTATAAATGCGGTCACCTATAACGGCGGTTTGCTCTTTAGAATAGCCTGTCATATTCATTGCCATTTCGGGCATTAAGGCTTCAGGCTTGCCGATAAACACAGGCTTTTTACCTGTTGCGGTGAAAATCATATCGCAAAAGCTGCCGCAGTCGGGCACAAAGCCAAATTCTGTCGGGCAGACATAGTCAATATTTGTCGCAACGTAAGGCATATCAGGCTTAACGGTGAGCAAATAAGAAACGTCCCAAAGCTTTTGGAATGTAAGCTCGGTATCGTTGCCCATAACAATGCACTCAACCTCATCAATATTTTCGGTAACCTTAAAGCCTTCTTTAATAAATTCATCCTTAAGGGACTGCGTACCGCAAACGTAAAGAGTGGCGTCCTTATGATGATTTTTAAGATAATAAGAGGTTGCCTGCGAAGAGGTGATAAAATCTTCTTCAGTGGCTTTAATACCCAGTTTATCAAGCTTTTCGATATAAGCACTTACACTTTTGGAAGAATTGTTTGTCATAAACAAATATCTTCCGCCAGTTTCTTTAATTGTGTTTAAAAGCTCAATTGTAAAATCGTAAAGAATGTTACCAAGATAAAGGGTGCCATCCATATCAAAAAGAAACAATTTTACATTTTTAAGTGATTTATCCATAGCTATATTAATTTCCTTGTTTATAATTTAAATGCGAGCAACTCCTGTTTCTTTTGCAACCTTAGCTACTGCTTCAGCTACAACCTGTGCAACGCGCTTATCAAGGGCAGAAGCGATAATGTTTTCTTCATTAATTTCATCATCGGGGATAAGAGAAGCCAAAGCATAAGAGGTTGCAACCTTCATTTCTTCATTAATGCAGGTAGCACGACAGTCAAGCGCACCGCGGAAGATACCGGGGAAAGCGAGAACGTTGTTTATCTGGTTGGGGAAGTCTGAACGACCTGTACCAACAACACGGGCTCCTGCCTTTTTAGCAATGTCAGGCATAATTTCGGGTGTAGGGTTAGCCATGGGGAACATAATAGCATCCTGTGCCATAGATTTAACCATTTCTTCATTAACAAGGTTGGGGGCAGAAACACCGATAAATACGTCAGCGCCCTTAAGTGCGTCAGCCAATGTGCCTTTTTTATGTTCAAGGTTGGTAACCTTTGAAATTTCTTCCTGTGCAACGTTGTTGTTTTCGTCGCCTTCGCAGATGATACCAAAACGGTCACAAAATGTAAGATGCTTAACACCCATATTCATAAGATGCTTACCGATAGCAATACCTGCAGAGCCTGCACCGTTGATAACAACCTTTACTTCACCAATCTGCTTTTTAACAAGCTTTAAAGCATTGATTAAAGCCGCCGCAACAACAATAGCAGTACCGTGCTGGTCGTCGTGGAAAATCGGAATGTCGCAGATTTCCTTTAATCTTCTTTCAATTTCAAAGCAACGGGGGGCAGAAATATCTTCAAGGTTGATGCCGCCAAAAGAGCCCGAAAGCAAATAAATTGTGCGAACGATTTCATCAACGTCCTTTGACTTGATGCAAAGAGGGAATGCGTCAACGTCAGCAAATGCTTTAAATAATGCGCACTTGCCTTCCATAACGGGCATACCTGCTTCGGGACCGATGTCGCCAAGGCCCAGAATTGCAGTACCGTCAGTAACAACTGCAACAAGGTTTGAACGGCGGGTAAGTTCGTAAGACTTATTTATATCCTTGTTGATTTCAAGACAAGGCTCAGCAACACCTGGGGTGTATGCTAAAGAGAGGTCTTTCCTTGTCTCAATGGGAGCACGGGAAATAACTTCAATTTTACCGTTCCATTCGTAATGCTTTTTTAAAGATTCCTGTCTGATATCCATTATTATGCCTCCCAAGGGAACTTGTATTGAGTAAGACCCAATTCATCACGAATCTGAACAATTTCCTTCTGAACAGATTCATTAATCGGAACACCGCTTTCGCGTGCAAGACCGATTTCATATTCTTTTTCACCTGCAGTATAAATGCGTTCAGCGCCGGGAGCTTTCTTAGAAGCACGCATACTGCGGCAGATGTCGCCTGCTTTATTACGTGCAATTTCTTCACCCATAAAGTGGTCGGTATCAATTGCAATAAACCAGTGGCCTAACTGATAAGGACGGATGTTGCCGTTTTCGTCCTTGCCGTCAAGAGCCTTGCCGTATGCGCCGTCCTGCAAAATAGATGAGAAGAATTCAACAGCCAAAGCAAAGCCGTAGCCCTTATAGCCTGCGAGGTCTTCACCGATACCACCCAAAGTGGTAAGAGCAGCTGTGCCGCCGCGGATTTTCTTAAGAGCAACACCTGCATCGCCTTCAACAGCGTTACCGTCAAGGTCAATAATGGTGCCGGGGTGAACTTCTTCACCAATTCTTTCATAATATTCAACCTTGCCGTTTTGTGTGATTGAAGTAGCACAGTCAAAGTTAAAGTCAAAAGCTTCGTCGGTAGGAACACCGATAGTGAAGGGGTTGGTACCAAACATACCTTCAACACCATGGGTAGGAGCAACAGAAGGACGAGCGTTTGTACCGGTCATACCGATGCAGCCTGCCTTGGTAGCCATAGTGGTGTAGTAGCCAGCGATACCGTAATGGCAAGAATTTCTGACAACAACCATACCCATACCGTATTCCTTAGCCTTTGCAATAGCCATGCTCATAGCCTTGTGACCGATAACCTGGCCCATACCGTGATGACCGTCGATAACGGCGGTGGTGGGGGTTTCTTTAACAATTTCAATTTCGGTTACAGCCTGCTGAATGCCAGCCTTGATTCTGTCAAGATAAATCGGCTTGAAGCGGTTTACACCGTGAGATTCAATACCGCGCTTGTCAGATTCCAAAAGCACGTCTGCGCAGATTTCAGCATCTGCACGGGGGATTCCGTAACCCACAAAAGCGTCAATTACGAAATCGGTAATTGTTTTCCAATCAACTATGTTTGTTTTTGCCATTTTTAATTCCTCCAAACTTTTTTTACAAAAAAAGAGTACACTAACCCCTTGTAGAATTAATGTACTCTAAATCTCTGAATACTATTATAACATACTTTGCGTATTTTTCAATACTTTTTTGGTATAATATTCAATTTAAATATACCAAAGCTCACTTTTGCCTGTTGAAATTGCAAGCGCCCCGCTTGATAAAGCCGCGGTTACTTCTGCCTTTGTTTCCAGAAGACCGCCCGCAATTACAGGTATTTCAGAATTAGCAAACTTTTTAATCACCTTTTCAATAACACCCGGCATAATTTCAACAAAATCGGGCTTGGCAGAATTTATCATTTCCTTAATACTTTCAAGCCCCTGACTGTCAAGCGCAAAATAACGCTGAACTGTCATAATACCGATTTCTTTAGCGGTTTTTATTAAAGGCGCGCGGGTGGAAATAATGCCATCTGCACCGCATTTTGCCAAAAATTCAACACCGCATTTATCCTTGCCGATGCCCTTCATCAAATCAATATGTACAAAAACCGCCTTGCCATGGTCGTGCGCATCGGCAATTTTTTCAGCTACCGACATAACGTCCCCTTCAAGCAAGAAAATAATATCCACAGGGGAAGAAAGCGCCGCTGTAAACTGTGCCTCGTGCACGGCAGAAATTATTGGAAAAAGCTCTAATCTTTCGGTTGCTGTCAATGAATCCATAAGTTATCACATCCGTTGTCAGTTTAACATATATAATACTACTCTGTCAAGAAATCAGCCATTTTACGGTGACATTCTTCGGCCGTTTTATGCACCTCTGCGGCTTCGGAAACGGTAAATGTGTGAAGAGCCTTTGTTTTTGGCAAACCCCACACGTCAAAAAAGCGCGGGCCAGTCCAAAAGCCAAATTCACTTTTTTCAAAAAGTCCCTTTACAATGCAAAGCGCGGCTTTTTTCGGCTTCATAAAAATAACCTTCATCGGGTGCTTTATCACTGCAAAAATCAGCTTTGGGTAATGTGCGGTTATATTTGTAAAGGTAATGCCGGGATGAGCAACCGAAAGGCTTGCACCGGTTTGATTTTCAAACAATTTATAAAATGACAGCATTAAATAACGCTTTGCGTTGCCATAAGCCTTGCTTGCGGCCTTTATATCCCGAAAATCAATATTTTCCGGGTCGGTCTTTGAATAATTATGCGCAATGCTTCCAACTGCTACCACCCTGCCGCCTTTTTGCGACAAATATGGCAAAAGGGCTTTTGTCATATAGTAAGGTGACAAAAAGTTTATCATAAACACGTTGTCAAAACCACAGTCGGTTATATAATGGGGTATGCTGTATGCACCCGCATTGTGTATTAAATAATCGGGACAGTTTGCACACAGAATATCGGTTGCGGCTTTGACAGATTTAATATCGCTTAAATCGAGAGATATAAATTCAGTCTTAATATCGGGATATTCGTTTTTAAGCTCATCAATTTGCTTTTGTGTTCTTTCTTCACTTCGGTTAAGAAGTATTAAGTCAGCGCCAAGACCCGCCAGATGCTTACAAAGCCACACACCAAGTCCACCCGTACTGCCCGTAACGGCAACCGTTTTGCCTTTAAGATTTTGGGTGTTTTTCAAAAACCATTTTTTGTAATTCAAGATTTACACCACTTCTATCTGACACATTTGCATTGTTGTCAATGCCGCATTGTGGCTTTCAACCGTTACACCTGCACAGCAATTTTTATCGACAATAATGTTTTTGTCATAAAAATTCGCCTTTAAAATAAGGGCATTTGAAACCACACAAATGTCAGTGCAAAGCCCGATTAAGGTAACGTCAAAGTCACTATCCCCCGCCGACTTTTTGATAAGCTCGGGCAGTTCAGTAGAGCCAAAGGTCAGCTTTTCAACTGCGGTATATTCCCTGCCTTCAAGTGCCTTTTGAATTTTTTCATTCAACTGCCAGCCAAAGCTGTCTTTTACACAATGTGTAACAGGCAGCTTTTTTCCTTCGGCAGTATTTAAATAATTTTCAAAATGGGTGTCATAGGTTACAAAAATTTCACCGTCAAAGCCTTTAATTTTCTGACACGCGGCATCAATTATGCCTTCGGCTTCTTTCGTGCCCAAAGCACCGTCAACGAAATCATTCTGAATATCAACAATAACTAAAAAATGTTTCATTAAAATCACCTCATATTATTATTTTATCACATTTTCCTTTACAGTTCAACAGGGTGTTAAATTGGAAGGCATATACAAACTATAATTAAAAACACAAAAGGCGCACCACCGTGCGCCTTTTTATCAATTAAAGAAATATATATTTTAAAATAAACAATACTGCCAGAACGTACATAACAGGTGAAATTTCCTTGTACTTTTTGCAAGCAAGATTTGAAACAACGTAAGAAATCATATTAAAAAACTTTACTTATCCCATAAATTTACTGCTTCAACTCTTTTTTTAAGTTCTTCTACCATTATTTCAGAATCTCTCGGAGCATTCTTCTTTTCTTTTAACGTATTGATTAGTTGAAAAACATAAAAAGCACAACACAAAAGAAAGATAATATAAGGAGCTTTTCCAGTAGAGTCAACAACAGCGGAAGCAATTGCAAATACAGACATTACGGTCAACATTACAAGACTAATTATCTTTAAAGCGTTATTATAACGGCTATAAACAGTATAATATTCAACATAGGTTTTCCCGTCTTGCTCGATAACCTCTCCGTAAAGAGCGGTAGAGTATGTATGTTCAATATGCTTTGAAGGTGGATTAGTGGCAGTAATTTCACCTTTTTTAGTACAGTAAAATTCAATTCGTTGATAACCGTTAATTTCTTCTCTGCAAAGGCCTTGCAATTGCATAAGCTTATCAATTGCATCTGCCCTTGTGGTAAAAATCTCAAATTTCCCTTCGGCTATTTTTTTCATATTATCACCGACCTTTAAGTGTATTATAACAGAAAATCAGCGAAGGGGCAATCATAGTTAAAAAGAAAATTCTTTTTTATTTAGCATAACACCCTTTCGATTATTATAAATCCTATAAGTGCCACAAAGATACATTAACACATATTATATAATACATAACATTTAGGATGTGAATATGATGAACAGATGGAATTTTTATAATAACAATAATAGCTGTTATGAAAACGATTATAAACGGGTTTGCGACTGCGGTACCTACAATTGCCTCGCAGTCACATCCGATACTATAAAATCCAGATATAGAACCGACCATTTTTTATAAATGAAATTTTTCTTGAATCATTTTTGCAACCACATCGGGTGCAAGATTAGAATTGTCAATTTTAATATAGTTATCAAACGGAATTTCGCCTTCAAAGCTTTCCAATCGATATTTAGCATCATCGTTAATAAGTCTTTGATTTGACACTTCAATATCCCTTTTCGACGCTTTGTTCTGCAATCGATTTTCAGTGACATTTCGTTCTAATCTGATTTCACGAGAAGCAACAAGCTCGACATAATAAAACTCTGTATTATAGGGTTCAAAAATGCTTTTCACATATTCAATATAATCCCAGTCTGATTGTTGATCGAAAGCCCACATATATGTAAAAATCATTCCATAGCAATCTGTCTTCGCAAATTCCTCAAAAACCACCTGACGAAGTCTTTTAATTGTTTTTCCATCATATTGACCAAAGATTTCAATTACCGGTTCAATAGTCATATGATTATGAAACAACCTAAGTCCTGTGAGCTTCATAAGCTCCTGTCCAACAGTCATTTTGCCGACAGCGGCATTACCTATCATAAACAACAATTTCATAATTATCACCGACCTTTGGGTGTATTGTAACATAAAAGCGGCAAAGGGGCAAGGATAAATGATGTATCACTGCGCGATATGATGCATTTGCTTGGCAAATATGATGTTGCTCATTTTATTCGCAATGATGCGATGTTTGCCTTAAAACATTAGCAAAGCGACATCATTAGGTGAAGCCGTCATCATTAGCGAAAGTGACATCATTTGCCGAAGGCAAACATCATTTCCAAAACAAAAAAGCACTTCCGAAGAAGTGCTTTTTTGTTTTGTCATTCGTGTCCGAAAAAGAACTGGTAAAAACCGAGGATTTACTTATTTTTTAGGATAGTATTTTCCTTCTATGTAATCAAAATCTTCTTCAACTAATTTATAATATTTAGCATTAAATGCATTTATAATCATATATTTTCTTGAATTTTCTACCAACAATTTAGGATTTTTAGAAATTAAAAGATAAAACTTATCACCAGGGTTTGAAAAAAACACTGCCGAATAATCTGCATCTATTTCTTCAGGTTCCTTTTTACTAAATAATATAATTTTATATATACCATTGCGAGAAAATTTTATTTCATAATCATATTGCTCACCATATCTTAATCTATTAAAGCGATTAGCTATTGCATTTTTCTCATGCACATTTATAAATACATCTTCAACAATAAAATTCTCAGCGTTTTTTGAAGTAACATTAAATCTTTTGCGCAAAGCATAATATACCACTACGGTCAACACGCCAAAAATTACAACACAAATAACAAGCCACCAAATACTATTAGAGTCCCAATATATCTTAATGGCACATAATATTTCAAGAATGATTATGTACATAAAAGCACTTTTCCATCTATTTTTTATAACATTGACACACATATCTTTCGTGATTTTTTCCATAACCTCACCGACCTTTAGGTGTATAATAACATAAAAACGGCGAAGATGCAATAATTATTCATTATTCATCAGCGTAAGTGACTTCATTTTTCATTATTCATTCGAAAATCCGTTCCCTGTTAATGAATAATGAATGATGAAAAATGAATAGTGAATAATACAAACAAAAATCCGCCCACTTTCGTGAACGGATTTTCGTTTGGAGGCACCACCCAGATTTGAACTGGGGCGTAAAGGTTTTGCAGACCTCTGCCTTACCACTTGGCTATGGTGCCACACTATTTCATATGCTAGCTGGAACAGAATCTATTCCAAAAACATATCTTTTGTTGAAAGAAGGACGCTTAAAAAGTTTCTTTTAAGCGTCCTTTGGAGCGGATTACGAGGCTCGAACTCGCTACCTCCACCTTGGCAAGGTGGCGCTCTACCAGATGAGCTAAATCCGCATAAATGGTGCCTCCGATCGGAATCGAACCAATGACACGGGGATTTTCAGTCCCCTGCTCTACCGACTGAGCTACAGAGGCGTAATGGCGACCTGGATGGGGCTCGAACCCCCGACCTCTAGCGTGACAGGCTAGCGTTCTAACCAGCTGAACTACCAGGCCAAAAAGTGGTGGGAACAACAGGGCTCGAACCTGTGACCCTCTGCTTGTAAGGCAGATGCTCTCCCAGCTGAGCTATGCTCCCACGTTTTGTACGCCTGAAAAGCAACTCTCTGTCGGCGACGTTGTATATATTACCACACCTG
>JAZNOE010000054.1:0-37077 GCA_045580625.1 Acutalibacteraceae bacterium
TGTTCTGCCAAGGGCATAGCTGGGCAGCTAAGTGCGGATTGGATAAACGCTGAAAGCATCTAAGCGTGAAGCCAACCTCAAGATTAGATTTCCCATAGCATAAGCTAGTAAGGTCCCCGGAAGACTACCGGGTTGATAGGCTGCAGGTGTAAGCGTAGTGATACGTGTGCTAGGCAGTACTAATAGACCGAGGGCTTGACCTATTTTTTCGATCCTTTCCTTCATTACTTGTTCAGTTTTCAGGGTGTGAGCAAATATGTTAATTAGGCTCGGTAGTTTTCCTATCGAGCTTTTTTGTGCGCTTGGGTTGAATATTATGCAGTTTTGTGTTATATTATTAATGCGTTATTCCATTTTGGAGGAAAGTTATGAAAAATTATGACGTTTTAATTATTGGTGCAGGTCCGGGCGGTATTTTTTCCGCTTATGAGCTTTATAAATTAAACCCCGATTTAAAAATCGGTGTGTTTGAGTCGGGCCATGAGCTTAAAAAGCGTTTTTGTCCTATAGACGGCAAAAATATTAAAAGCTGTATAAACTGCAAAAGCTGTTCAATTATGAGCGGCTTTGGTGGTGCGGGCGCATTTTCAGACGGTAAATATAACATAACAAACGACTTTGGCGGTACGTTATATAAATACATCGGTCGTAACGAAGCGCTTGAGCTTATGCATTATGTTGATGATATCAATATGGCTTACGGCGGTGAAGGCACAAAGCTTTATTCCACCGGTGGCTCAAAATTTAAAAAGCTTTGTATTCAGAACAATTTGCATCTTCTTGACGCATCTGTTCGTCATTTGGGCACTGATATTAATTACGTTGTGCTTGAAAATCTTTATAATTTCCTTAAAGATAAAGTTAATTTTTTCTTCGACACACCTGTTAATAAGGTTAATATAATTGACGGTGGTTATGAGCTTGTAACTGCTGATGATATTTTCACTTGCAAAAAGTGCGTAATTTCTGTTGGTCGTATCGGTAGTAAGTGGATGGAAACGGTTTGTAATGACCTTGATATTCCTACAAATTCAAACCGTGTTGATATTGGTGTGCGCGTTGAGCTTCCCGCAAATGTATTTTCACACCTAACTGATGAGCTTTACGAAAGCAAAATTTTATATCGTACCGAAAAATACGGTGACTTGGTGCGCACCTTCTGTATGAATCCCAAGGGTGCAGTTGTTACTGAAAACACTAACGGTATTATTACGGTTAACGGTCACAGTTATGAAGACCCTGCAAAGCAGACTGAGAATACAAACTTTGCTCTTTTGGTCGCAAAGCATTTTTCAGAACCGTTTAAGGATTCTAACGGTTATGGTGAATCTATCGCACGACTTAGCAATATGCTTGGCGGTGGTGTTATGGTTCAGCGTTTTGGCGATTTAATTCGCGGTCGCCGTTCAACCGAACACAGAATGACCGACAATTTCCTTGTTCCTACACTTAACGCAACCCCCGGTGACTTAAGCCTTGTGTTGCCGAAGCGTATTCTTGACGGCATTATCGAAATGATTTATGCGCTCGACAAGGTCGCCCCCGGCACTGCAAATGATGACACACTTTTATATGGCGTGGAAGTAAAGTTTTATAACATGGAAGTTCAGGTTGACGAAAACCTACAGACCAAATATGACGGACTTTATATTATAGGTGACGGCAGTGGTATTACCCATTCACTTTCGCACGCATCGGCAAGTGGTGTTCACGTTGCAAGACATATTGTTAAATAAAAAATTAAATCCCGCAGTTAAACTGCGGGATTTTTTATGCTTTAATTACAGATTTTGCGCTATGTACGGTGTATTCGGTTATATCGCCGATGATTTCACCGTCAAGCTGAAGCGGTGCAGGCTTTGAAAGCTTAACAGAAATATTGTGTCCTTCAATAATGTCAATCATTGATTTCATTTTAATATGTGTGCCTTTCATAAGGCGAAGAAATGCAACAACGATTTTAAAGAAGTTATTGCTATACATCGCAACGACGGTTAAGGATTTTTCACTATTCAGTCGGTCCTGGTTGGGCGCGGACATAAACCCGCCGCCGAAATAACGACCGTTCATTGTGGGGACAAGCCAAGCATGTTTATATGTTTTGGTGACTCCATCAACCGTAACGGTTGCATCGCAGGGCTTGTATGCGCCAAGTAGGCCTTTTATTGCCACAAGTGTGTAGTTAGCACGCTTTTTGCCAAGGGAACGCAGACGCTCAACCTCTGCACAGCAATATCCGTCCATACCACTGCCGACACAGTTTATAAATTTATAAACCTTGTCTTTAATTTTTGCGATGGGAAGATTTTTAACATAATCATTCATTAAAATTGGTTTTGTTCGCTTGGGATAGTTTATATCGCGTGCAAAGTCGTTCCCACTGCCTGATGCATAAAAATAAAGTTTTTGTTTTAAATTATCACAATCGGTATTATTGATAAAACTATTTAAAGTACCGTCGCCACCGGTCAGAATAATATCTGTGCCAAGGGGTAACTGTGAAAGAAAATCATAGTAGTCAGTGATTTTGGTCATATCCTGATAGATATAATTATGTGGGCCCATAAGCGGTTCAATTTCCTTAGCAATGTTAAGACCCTTACCGCCGCCCGAATGCGGGTTATAGAGAATTATATAATTTTCCAAGCTTTCACCCCGATTTTTAATTTATACATACATTTTAAAGGTTTTGTCGCCTTTTGTCAATGAATTTAATGTAAACAAATGTTAAATGAGTTATCTTATTATTGATAGTATCAATACAATAATTTAAGATTGACATGTGTATATAATGTGCTTGATAAGTAGTTGTTTTTTATACTGCAAATTGTAATTTAAAATTAAAATCAAACGTTTTCCAGTTTATTACTTTTGTGTTAAAAAATATTTATTGAACTTTTTTCTAAAAGTGGTAAAATAATTATAGAATCCAATTATTTGCAATATTTTTTATTAAGAAAAGCGGTGAATAAATGTCGTTATATATTTTAATGGAGAAAAGCTCATCTTATTTTTATGAAACAAGAAGAAAGCAGGAAATTGCCAGCATAAAATCCTTGAACCAAAAAAGAATACCCACCATTGTTTTTGAGAATATTGAGGATATTCCCGAAATTTTTACCGATTCCAAAGCGGTGCTTCTGGTTGCGCATGGGTTAAACGAAAATAATGAGCATTGCGTTAAAATCTGTAATGAAAACGGTATTCCGGTAATTCTGCTTCACGACAAAAGCAAAAAGCACTATAAATATATCTATAATTCTGTTGCCGATAATGATGATATAACGGCTTCAACAATTTATCGTTATTTCAAGGCAAACGGAAAAGAAAAAATTGCATTTTTCGGTTTTTATGCTAATTCCGAGCATGACGTTTCAAAAATTGATGCGTTTTATAAGGTTAATCTGAATTTTTCACATCAGGACGTTTTTCATATTAAAAGCGGCTTTAATGAATGTATGAAGGACTTTTGGGAGCATAGACACGAATATGACGGTGTCTATTTTCCGAATGATTTTATTGCGATAGCATTTTTGAATTATTTTAGAAATAATGAGCCGTCCTATATTGAAAACCGTTTCTTCTTGGGTGTTTCCGACACGATTATGGCAAGGCTTTTCCATATAAGCCTTTCCAGTGTTACCTATTCATCCGATGCGATTAAATCTGCCGTAATGCAGATTTACAGATGCCTTACCAACAACAAAAATGATTTCAATTGCATATCTATTGATTTAAAAAACGTGCTTATCCCGCGTGATTCTACGCAAAAGCGCGCGCTTGTCAATGCCGATTTTATTCTGCCGCGTCGCAAAAGAAGCGATTCGATGAATTTTGATGCGGTAAGCGAATATGACCACAAATCCGACCCGGCTTTACAGGATATATTTGTTTTGGAAAATCTTTTGCTTAACGCCAAAACAATGGATATGCTGATAATCTATATGTTCCTTAAGGGTTATTCAAACAGCACCACAACCAACAAATTGTTTTTAACACCGCAGTCGTTAAATACTCACAAAAACAACTTCTTTAAAAAGGCCGGCTGTAAGGATAAAACCGAATTTGTAAAATTGCTTTCAAAATACATTTCGCCTAAGCATTTAGAAGAGTATTTGCAGTATATTTCAAATGATATTACCGACTTTTCAAATTACTGATTTAAAACGGATAGCTGAGGCTATCCGTTTTGTTTTTATTATTACAATAATACTGTGAAAAGTATTTTAATACATTTGTATTTATAAAAACTTAATTGTTGAATTTGCTAGGTTATGATAAACTATAATTGTGATATTGCACATAATAAGTGCACAGTAAAGACGAAAAATTAACAATATTGTTAAAAAGTTATTTTGGCTTTAAATAAGGCTTTTTACTTGTAAACAATGAATTATTCGTTTTTATAATTTCAAAACAGAAGGGAAAGTTGATTATGAAAAAAACATCAATAAGATTATTGGCGCTAATGATGGCATTGGTTATGTGTTTTTCTTTGTGCGCTTGCGGCGGTGACAAGGGCGGCAACGAGGATGATGCATACGGCGATTTGGGCGGCGATATTAATTTCGACGGTACCGTTTCAGGCGAAGGCAACGTTAATTCAGACGGTTCCTTCGGCGGTGAAATTTCGCAGTCAAGCCGTCAGGATATTTTTAAGAACATACCCAAAAAGCTTAAGGGTACAACCGTTACCTTTGCACATTGGGGTGACGAAGGCGGCGCCGAATACGTAAAGGTTGCAAAGGCATTCACTAAGGCTACCGGCATCAACGTAAAATGGCAGTTATATAATCAGACTACATACGAAGCTGATATTGCCAAGCAGATTGTTGCAGGTAAAGGTCCTGACATTATCATTCTTAATGATAAAATTCCGCAGATTTATTCAGTAGCTGCAGAATTACCCAAGATTTTCAACATTAACGACGGTTTCTGGGATCCCCGTGTTACCGAACAGACAAAGTTTAAGGGCAAGAACTATTTTGTAAACTCATATTACAGCCCTTACGTACCGACAGCAGGTATCGTTGTTTACAACAAGAAGATATTTAACGATAACGGTCTTACATCACCTGTTGATTACATAAATCAGGGCAACTGGACCTGGGAAACCTTCAAGCAGTGTATGCTCGATGCCGATAAGATCGGTTATTACGGCGGTGTATTGGATCCTTATTTAATGGGTCTTACAATGGGCACAGGCTTTATGTCATACGATGCTAAAACAGGCAAGCTTTCTGCTAACAAGAACAACGAAGCTATGCTTAAATCGCTTAAGTTCTATGCAGAATGCCGCGAAGAGGGTCTTGTTGGTAACTATTTAATTGCTCAATACCCTGCAGGTAACATTGCAATGCTTACAACCGACGCTTATGCAATTAAGAAGAACGGTTATCTTAAGGATATGTCTGCAAGTGATTTCGGCGCAGTAAGAATGCCTGACAGCTTTGAAGGCAAGCCCTGTAACTACGGCGGTGTTGGTCTTCGTGCATACGGTCTTGCAAAGAATGCAAAGAACCCCGAAGGCGCATATTATTTCTTGCGTTACTTCCTTGACATTGACAACTGCAACAAGGATGCCAACATTTTCGGTAACAAGGAAATGCAGAAATTCTATTCACAAAACGTTTTGAAGGCATACCGTGAAAATGACCTTAAGATGTCTGTTTTAGGCGGTCCGCTCACTATGATAGACCTAAACTGGACTCATAGTGAAATTTTCAAGGAATTACGCCGTCAGTCTTCTGAACAAATGGCGGTAGAGCTTGAAAAAATTATGAATACATTCCAAAATGCAGTAGATGAATCAAACAAAAAAATGGCTTCATATTAATTAAACTCGCAAATTGCGAATTTGGTATTACCATCCTGAGCGAAAGCGAGGGATGGTAATTTGTTTAAACATAAAAAGGAAGGTGTAGTATGAAAAAAGTATTAGCGCTTGTATTAGCGGCAACAATTCTTTTGTCAACTGTAATAACCTCTGTTGCGTTGTCGGTCAATAGTGCTGACCCCAACATAAAAACAACTGTTATTGATCTGACACAGTCAATAACTGACGTTTTTTCAACTACAGGCAGTACTACAAATACCACTGCTACTGTAGAGGGCGATAAGCTTAAGGTTAAGATTTCGGCTTATGAAAGACAGCTTGCTGCCCAAACCTATGGCACACAGACCTGGTTTCCGAACTATCTGCTTAACGTAGACGGTGCATTTTATAAGCTTACAAACGGAAACAAGGCAATTGTTGAGGTTAAATATAAGGTTACGGGCACACCTAATGCCACCCACGGTACGCAAATCGGTATCGGTAATTTTAACGGCGGCAAGGGCAGTAACATATATGTAAGAACGTCTAAAAAGCACACCGCAGAAGATCAAGGTAAAGAATTCACCCTTACCGCGGCTTTTACGGCTGATAATAAGTATTCCACCAAAATTGCTTTCTCGGGCGGCGGTGAAATTGAAATTTCTTCAATTGTAATTCATGAATTAATTTCAGCTTCTGATGATTATGCCGTTGTTAAATATGTTGACGGTGATAATGAAAGTACTGAATTTGTAAAGAAAAACACAACGCTTAAAACTCCCGATAATGCAGAGGGATTTTATGGCTGGTACCCAAACAGCAGTTTTGCAGGTGAAGCGGTTACTTCAGTTACAGCCGATACCACACTTTATGCAAAACGCACCAATACAGATGCAGGTACGGACGTAACCACAACTGTAATTGATTTGACACAGTCAACAACCGACGTTTTTGCAACTACAGGCAGCACTACAAATACCACTGCTACTGTAGAGGGCAACAAGCTTAAGGTTAAGGTTTCGGCTTACGAAAGACAGCTTGCCACCCAAACCTATGGCACACAGACCTGGTTCCCGAACTATCTGCTTAACGTAGACGGTACTTTTTATAAGCTTACAAACGGAAACAAGGCAATTGTTGAGGTTAAATATAAGGTTACGGGCACACCTAACGTCAATCACGGTACACAAATCGGTATTGGTAACTTTAACGGCGGTAAGGGCAGTAACATATACGTAAGAACATCTAAAAAGCATACCGCAGAGGATCAGGGTAAGGAATTTTCGCTTTCTGCAGTCTTTACGGCAGATAATAAGTATTCCACTAAAATTGCTTTTTCAGGCGGCGGTGAAATTGAAATTTCTTCAATTATAATTCACGAATTACCTAAAGAGCATATAGACAATTATGCCGTTGTAAAGTATGTTGATAACGGCGAAGAAACAACCGAATTTGTAAAGAAAAACGCAACCCTTAAAACCCCCGATGATGCTGACGACTTCGGCGGTTGGTATCCAAACAGTGAATTTTCGGGTGATAAGGTTACTTCAGTTACAGCTGATACCACGCTTTATGCAAAACGCGAACAAAAGGATCTTAACATAAAAACAACTAAAATTGATTTAACACAAGACGTTAACAATCTTTTTGCAGTTACGGGCAACACATCGTCCACTACCGCAAAAGTCGAAGACGGCAAGCTTAAGGTTACTGTTTCGGCTTATGAAAGACAGCTTGTAAGCATTACTTCTTATGGCAGTCAGACCTGGTTCCCGAACTATTTGCTTGCAGTAGACGGCGCTTCCTTTAAGGTTGCAAACGGCAACAAGGCCATTGTAGAAGTGAAGTATAAGGTTACCGGCACCCCCAACATAAATCACGGTACACAAATCGGTATCGGTAACTGGTACGGCGGCACAGGCAGTAATATTCATTTGAGAAGCTTCAAAAAGCACACCAAGGATGATATGGGCAAAGAATTCACCCTTACGTCTGTTTTCACTGCTGATGACAAGGGTGCAATTAAGGTTGCCTTTTCAGGTGGCGGTGCTATTGAAATTTCTTCAATTGTAGTACACGAATTGCCCGCCCAGTATATAAACGATTATGCAGTAGTTACTTATATGGACGGTGAAGATAAATCCACCGAATTCGTAAAGAAAAATGCACCGCTTAAAACACCGAATAAGGCCGATTATTCATTTGACGGCTGGTATGCGGATGAATCTCTTACAGGCGCAAAGGTTGAATCGGTTTCTGCTGATGCAACCGTTTATGCAAAGTGGACTGTTGATGGTGATAACGTTGTTATCAATTTCCATAACGGTAACGAAAGCGTAATTAAGAAATACCCAATTGATGCCAAAATTAACGAAACACCCACAAAGGAAGGATATAAATTCCTTGGTTGGTATAAATATTCTAATTATGTTGGCAGACCCTATACCGTTGCAGCAGAAGGTCTTACCGACCTTTATGCAAAGTGGGAAGAAATAAATCCGCAGGTTGAGCTTCAAGTTGACCTTACTAAAAACACCACAATGGTAACAACAGGCAAAACCGCAGATTCAAAGGTTACACTTGACGGTAATAAGCTTACTTTTGACATTTATAACTATGAAAGACAGCTTGCAAGCACAAGCACAACAGCCGACACCTGGTTCCCCGCATATTACTTTAAGGACAGTGCGGGAAATTCGGTTGATTTGGAAATCGGCTCGACTTACGAATTACAGGTCACTTATAAAGTTGTAGACGTAAAAGCAGGCGATAATATCGGTCTTCAGATTGGCTTCGGTGCCGACGGACAGGTAGGCAGCCGCACCAGAATTAAGGGCTATGCCGTTCATAAGGCAGAGGATGAGGGTAAGCAATTTACTTATTCTGTCACCTATGCCGCTGAACGCTTTAACTATGGCTCGGTGCACCTTCCCAAGCTTCTTTTCTCGGGTCAGGGCGTGCTTGAGGTTTCATCAGTTAAAATCAAACGTATATTGCCTGTAATTAAGGACACCGTAATAGGTGTTCAAACCTATGAAGATTATAAGGTTGGTACTGATACCGGCGTTATCGGCAATAAGAAGGGAACAGAGGTTTCAAATCAGGCAAACCATACCACAGGCTTATTTAAAAATAAATCATTAAAGCTTTCACTTAATACTGTTTATTCACGTCTTTCGGGTAATACCATCATATCGCTTGAGCAAGACGGTAAGGTTAAGCCCTTTGCTACCGAAAAGGGCGCCGCATACAGAATTACCTTCTATATGTACGCAAACGAAAATATGGATGACCTTACCTGGAGCATAAACAGCGTTGACAGCATTCTAGAAGACGACTATCTTAAAAACTTCTATACCGAAGTTCAAAATACCGTAAGCCTTAAAAAGGGTGAATGGAAGGAAGTTGTCGCTTACATTCCCGTGCTTAAGGGCACACCCACAACAGGTAATCTTCTGGCAATTGCCGTGGCTTCAAACGGTTATGACGGCAAGGCGGTTTATATTGACGACGTCAAGGTTGAACAGTTGGTTGACAGTGAAGTTTTGATTTATAACACCGCGGGCGGCGAAAAGCTTGAACCCCAACGCGCTTATGCGGGTAAGCCCTTTGTAAGCTTTAAGGAGCCCACCAAGGCAGGCTTCTTGTTTGACGGCTGGTATTATGATAACGAATATAAAACCGAGGCTAAGGTAAGTGACAAGTTCCCCACAAACAAGGACGAAATCATTCTTTATGCAAAGTGGATAGCAGCCCCCACAGTTGGTAAGGACTTTACCGCAGGCTCGTTTGACAGCAGTATTTATGATAACGGTGTTAACCCTTATGAAAACGTTGTGGCAGATATGGATTCAACCATCAATTTCGCAAACAGTAAGGGTATGACCGCAAAGGTTGCGTGGGTTAAGGATGCCGGTATCTACGGTAACGGTAGCTCTGACACCGACGGTGCGTTAGCATTTTGCAACGATTATTACAGTTCTTATAACGATTTATTCGGTTATAACGTTGTAAGACTTACAAACGAAGACGGCACACCCTTTACAGTAGTCAAGGGCGAAAGCTATACCATTAAGCTTGATTATATATTCGCTTCACATAAGGGTCTTTCATATATTATACCCATTATATCCGAACGCAGTGCTTATGCTGATATGGGTTATAATTCTTATCAGACCCTTGGTAAGATTTCCATTATGGAAACCGACACTGATTATCTTTCATATAAGCAGTCCTTCGTGGCTGAAAGAACAGGCTACGTTTATCTGGCACTTACAGGCCGTGACGACAATGCAAACGTTGATGCGCATTGTTATGAAAAGGTTTATGTTGATAATCTTGAAATCAAATGTGATTCAAAGGTTACAAAGGTTGTTGTTAAAAACGGAAATACCACCTGGTATACAAAGTACGGTGTTCAGGGTGAAAAATTTGTATTACCCAATGCCGTTAAGGAAGGCTCCGACACGTTTGACGGCTTCTATCTTGACCCCGAATTCACAACCAAGTTTGATGAATATTATCCCGCAGAGGATACCACAATTTACGTAAAGCTTAAGAAGGACAAATATGACACTCCGTCCGATTTTTCAAAGCCTATTGTTATAGATTTTGAAGAAACCGAGCTTTTGGAAGACTTCTACCGCCAGCAAAAGTATATGACAAGCTGGGGTCGTGAGATCCAGAACGAATGGCTGCTTGTCACAGGTGATGCCAAGAATGCATTAAGCGGTAACAATTACATTAAGCTTAACGGCTTCAGCCATTATTGGAATCAGGCAAAATTTGCGCTTTATGACCCAAGTCACCCTGAAAACGTAATGCTTCTTGATAAGGGCGGAAAATATCGAGTCACCTTAATGGTGCGCTGTGAAGACGCTTATGAAGCACCCGTTAATATGACTGTATGTCTTGAAGACCCGTCACAAAGATATCTTCTTGCCGAAAACGGTCACGTAACGCTTGAATACGTTCCCGAAGGGGACAGAAACGGTTACTTTATGTTTGTTGGTGATATTGAAGTAAGCGAGGATATGAAATATTATCCGTCCTTAGCAGTCAGAAGAAATGCAAATGACCTTCAGACACTCTTTATTGACACAATAACCGTTGAAAAACTGAGAGATTGCACCGTTTCATTTGATGAAAACGGCGGCAGTGTTGTAGAAGATGCGGTTGTTCAGATTCACGACCTTGCGTTTGACCCCGGTATTCCTTATAAGGATGGCTTCGTGTTTGACGGCTGGTTCAGTGATAAAAAGCTCACTAATAAGTGGGATTTCGATAACGATACCGTTGAGAATGATATGACGCTTTATGCTAAATGGTCTGTTGAGGTTATAGTTGATGAAGAACCCGAAGCAGAACAAGAGGATAAGCAGGATAACGGTAAAGCACCGAATCTTCTTGATGCTGATAAGGTTGTTATTGAAGAAATCGAAGACGACGGCATTCAGTTGTGGATTATTATTCTTATATGCGCAGGCGGCGGACTTGTTCTGTTAGCGGCTGTGCTGGTAATAATCTTACTTTTAGTTCGCAAAAGAAAAACAAAAAAGGCCTAAATGGAGGGATGATATAAAATGAATAAAAAAATAATTGCTTTATTATTGACACTTGTTTTAATCGTTTCTGCATTTGCGGGCTGTGCTCCTACTAATAATAAAAGGCAGGACAGAAAACCGCAGCTTGTTGTTGCGATGAATCCGATATTGGCTTATGAAAACGGAGATAACGTAATTGCTTTTAACGACGTTAAAAATGCAATGAGCACCGACCAAAAAGCCGCATCCCTTACCGCCCTTGCAGACGATACCGATCTGGTATGGGTTTACAAGCAGGGTGAGGACTGGAAAAAACGCGGAATTTATGGTCTTGACAAGTGGCGCAACGGCGGATATATTTCCGCCGACAGGCTGCAGGCATATACCTTTATAAACGACGGTACAATTTCGGTAATGCCTTATACCACAAATCTGGTAAAGCTTTCCACTTATCAGGGTGAAACACCCGCCACTGCAGGTATTTTGCTTTCTGTTGCAGGTAAGGAAGAGGAAGCACTCGGTTATCAGATCACCGAAAGCGGAACTATCGGCATACCCGCAGGCAAAATTACAGCTATTGCAAGCGTTGGCGGTGTAAAAACCGGATTTTTGGCTGAAGACGGCACAAAAAGAAGCGCGGTTATTAAGTTTATTATTAACAGCCGTGTGGTATGGTCGGGTGAATTTTGCAATTCAACCGCAGGTAACGGCACTGCCGTGACCGAGCTTGAATATCCCGATATCCCCGATATAGAGGTTAACGAAGGTGACGTTTTCTTTATCAGCATGAAGCTTGATGCCGAGCTTAACGATGAGGATGACATAGGCGCTGACCAAAACCCCGATGCGGATGAAAATAAGCCCGATGATGCTGTTACACAAATTTCTCTTATGAACGAGTATGATTCCCGCTTTAAGATTGTGTATTCAAACGATGCTACAATACCCCAAAAGCAAATCATTACCAAAATGAGAAAGCAAATGGTTGACATTTTCGAGGCAGACGTTCTTGAAAGTAATGATACCAATGCTGAGGTTGAATATGAAATTCTCGTCGGTCGCACTAACCGTAAGGAATCAAAACGTGCTTATGACGCGCTTACAAAATTCCGCGCAAATAACGGTAAGGACTTTATTATCCGTATGGACGGCACAAAGCTTGTTATTGCCGCAAACACCGATTATTCCTTACAGCTTGCAGTTGATTACTTTATGGCAAATTACTGCAAAACCGATAAGGACAGCGTTCCCAGCAACTTGAACTTTGTTTCAAGACCTAAGCTTTCAAGCATAGTAATTGACGGCAAAAATATTGCATCCTTTACTATCAGAACCGAAAAATATCCTTCTATTATGACGGTCAGAGCCGCTGAAGCGCTTGCTGAATACGTAGTAGATAAAACAGGATATAATCTGAAAATTGAAAAGGATACAAAAACTACCGAAAACGAAATTTTAATCGGTCTTACAACCCGTTCGGGTATTTCGGCCGACACCTTTAAGTCTGATTCGTTGGATTTCCTCAAGGGTAAAAAGGGAAATACCTACAATAACGAGGATTACAGCATTTTCATTGACGGCGCAAAGCTTTTTGTTGAAGCAGGAAGTGATTATGCTACAAGCCACGCAGTTATAAAGCTTATTGCACAGCTTGAAAAATCATCCACCCTGTCAAAAGACCTTTCTATTAAAGGTACCTATAACAAGGGTGAATATACATTACTTAACGATTATGCTTACACCTGGGGTGATGAGTTCTTCACAACTTCAGGTACAACCTTCAGCAAAAAGAACTGGAAGGTAATGGAAAAGGGCTATGCCGAGGATGAAGGCTGCTGGTATTCCAAGACCGACCCGTATTATCTTGCTTCAAAGGCATCGCTTGAAGATAACGACCCCAACAATGACTTTGGCGGTCCTTGGGTTGTGGCAAGTAACCCCAATTATATGCAAGAGGGTATAAGCAGAAACCTTGGCACAAACGTTGCAATTAAAAACAATATGCTTGTGCAAACCTCAAAGAAGGAAAATTACGGCTATAGCGGAAGCGTTATCTGCACCGACGGCCGTATGGAATTCCGTTACGGTATATTAGAGGCTCGCGTGATGGCGGGTACATCTAACGGCAACGCGGCCTGCTTCTGGACCAGAACAAAGGACGGCGGCAGTGTAGTTAACGAAATAGATATTTATGAAAACTTCGGTGAGGACAAATTAAGACCCAATATGCATACCTGGGCAGATACTCATACAGATCACGGCAAAATGATCACATTAAGAGAAACCTGCGAACCCGAAACCGGCGAAAGCTTCAGCGACACCTTCCATCATCTGGCACTTGAATGGACTCCCGATTTTGTAAATATGTATTTAGACGGTGAAATTTATCTTTCACAGGAAATCACAAGCGATACCTGGTACGCTTTCAGGGAAACCACCTACGTAATTTTCAACAACACCGCGCCTTCTGCGCTTTATGCAGAAAGAAAGCCCGGCAACTGGCTTGCAGGCGGCAGTGTTAACCCCTTAGAAGCCGCAAAATTGTTTGATACAAACGGCGACGGCAGGGTAGACGTAGAAGATTTCTATGAAGAACAGTATATTGACTACGTGCGTTTATATCAGATAAATTCACGTCAGTATTCTTTAAAAGCAAAGAAATAATTCTTTAACTTTTTCGTTATCATTCCAAGTTTTTCTTGGAATGATAACGGTATTTTTACTCGGATAAGGAGGCAAAGCAATTGAACAGGTCGAAAAAAATCGTGGCTTTAATAATGCTTCTGGTTTTAATCTTTTCTGTAAATGCCGAGGTTTTATATGCTTCCACCACAAATGACACGGTCGATGGTGACATTATTGAAATAACGGAAGTTTATCAGAATTATAATGCTGATAACAAGTGTGAAAAGGCAACCGAAAAAATTGAGCTTAGTGCTTTAACAAAAGATGGTAAAGCCTTAAAGCTTTTAAAGGGCGAAAGTATTGAATTTTCGGTTAATGTGCCCGAAAGTGCGGCGTATAACATTGCACTTTCCTTTGCACCGCTTGATGAAATTACCGAAAATTATAAAATATCCCTTAAAATTGACGGTGAATTGCCTTTTTCAGAATGTGACGAGCTTATTTTATCCGCTTTGTGGGAGGATGACGGTGAAATCCGTACCCTTACAAACGGTGACCAGGTAAGCCCGCTTCAAAAGCATAAGGACGGCTTTTATCTTCAAAAAATTACTGATGACGAAGGTATAGAGCTTTACCCTTATGAATTTATGCTGTCAAAGGGCGAGCATACCATAAGAATTGAGGCAAAGGGTAAGGATTTATTGCTTGAAAAGGTGTGCTTGTTGCCGCCAGAAGTTATTAAAACCTATGATGAGGTTTCAAAAAATTACGGCAATTATGAAAAATATACAGGTAAGCAAATTGTAATAGAAGGCGAAAAAACGGCTTATAAAAATGCTTATTCTTTATCGTCAAAAAGTGACCAGGGCACTGCCGATATTTCACCTGCATCTGCGTTGAATGCAATTATCAATTACATCGGCGGCACAACCTGGACAGCTCCCGGTGCTGAAATCACCTGGAAGGTAAAGGTCCCGAAGGACGGTCTTTACAAGCTTGGCATTGCATTTAAGCAAAGCAGCGTTACCGACGGCGAGGTTTACCGCTGGCTTAAAATTGACGGAAAAACCCCATTTGCAGAAGCACAGAACATCAATTTTCCCTACGCTACAAAATGGCAATTTAAGGAATTTGAAAATAAAGACGGCGATTATCTTATTTATTTGACCGAAGGTGAGCACGAGCTTTCCTTGGCGGTTACCCTTTCGGATATTGCCGAGGTTTTTGGCCGTTTGCAGAAGATTGTGGCACCTTTGGGCGATTTGTATCTTGACATTGTAATGATTACAGGTGAAACACCCGACGCTAACCGCGATTATGAATTACATAAGCAAATTCCCGATTTTGAAAAGACCTTGGATGATGCCTATACACAAATAAACGCTTTAACGGCAGATATCGGCACAAGTCTTAAGGTGAACGGTGAATTAAAGGGTGCGCTTAAAAATATGAGTCGTATCATAAAAGAAATGAAGGATGATCTTTATGATGCGCATTTGCAGGTTCAGACCTTTTATTCTGCACAGCAAACCTTAAGCGCCTGGCTTTATGACATTAAAAATATGTCACTTTCGGTGGACCAGATAATTTTAGCCGCTCCCGATAAGGAATTTGACACACCAAAGGCAGGCTTTTTCGGCAGTATTAAATTTTTCTTGATGAGATATATAAGCTCTTATACAAACAATTCATCATCGCTCAGCAGCAGTGATGACGAAAGTCTGCCCAGCATCAAAATTTGGGTAAACTGGGGCAGAGATCAGGTTAAGGTGCTTAATTCGCTTATTCAAGACAGCTTTACACCGCAAAACGGTGTTAACGTTACGGTTGAACAGGTTAATGCCACACTTGTTCAAGGTGTAATTTCGGGCAATTCACCCGATTTATATCTTCACATGGCAAGAACCGAGCCCGTAAACCTTGCAATGCGCGGAGTTCTTTACGATTTAAGAAATTTTGAAGATTATGAAACAGTTTTAAAGGAAAATTTCTTTGAAGGTGCAGAAATTCCGTACATATATAAAAACGGCACCTACGCATTACCCGACACACAAAACTTCTTTGTAATGTTTTACAGAAAAGACATTATGGAAAAAATGAAGCTCGACCTACCTGTTACCTGGGATGATTTCCTTACCGTTACGGGTATATTACAGCGAAACAAAATGAACACCTATTTGCCCTATACAAAATTAGGCGCGGCATTTACCGTAAACATTGGCGCGGGCGGACTTACCATTTTCCCGACAATGCTTATGCAAAGAGGTGCTTCTGTTTATAATAAAAAGCTTAATGCCACAAATCTGGCAAGCGCTGAATCGATAGACGCGTTTAAGTTCTGGACAGAGTTTTATACCGAATACAGCCTTGAACAGGATGCTAACTTCTATCAGAAATTCCGTGTTGGCACTATGCCTTTAGGTATTACAAGCTATACACAGTATCTTACAATCAAGCTTGGTGCACCTGAAATTCAGGGCAAGTGGGGCATTGCACCCATTCCCGGAATTTTAAAAGAGGACGGCACGGTTGATAATACCTGCTCGGGCTCGGGCACAGGTGTGTCAATTATGAAATCAAGCAAAAATAAGGATGCCGCCTGGAAGTTTATTAAATGGTGGGTATCTGCTGATACACAATACCGCTACTCTGCTGAGGTTGAGGCAATAATCGGTGAAACCGGCAGAACAAGCTCTGCCAACCCCGAAGCGGTATCTCGCCTTAACTGGGAAGATGAGGCGTTAGAGGTTATTTTAAGTCAATGGAAAAATGTTGAAGAAATTCCCGAAGTACCGGGAAGCTATTACGTTTCACGTTCTATTGACCAGGCCTTCTGGGCCACCAAAAACGGCAAAAAATCTGCCAAAGAAGCAATAATGGACTGGTCTGAAACCAGCGATAAAGAAATTAAGCGTAAGATTAAAGAATATGCTAATAAGAATTACGGAGGTTGATTTTGAATGAAGAAAAATAAATTAATTACCGTAATTAAAGAGCGTGGACAGATTTATCTGCTTATCGGTCCGTTTTTAATATTGTTCTTTCTGATGACAGTCCTACCGGTGCTTTCTTCTGTTGTTCTTAGCTTTTTCAATTTTGATATGGTTTCATTACCGACCTTTGCAGGACTGGATAATTATCTCAGAATGTTTATCCAGGACGACGTGTTTCCGACAATTCTTAAAAACACCTTTGTGTTGGCTATTTTAACGGGTCCTGCAGGGTTCTTGCTTTCGTTTGTTTTAGCTTGGATGATAAACGAATTCCGCCCCGGAATGAGAACGCTTCTTTCATTTATGTTTTACGTTCCGTCCTTGGTGGGCAACGCGCTTTATATCTGGACTATTATTTTTGCAAGCGACAGCTATGGCTATATGAACAGCTTTTTACTTTCGGCAGGACTTATAACCGCACCGAAGCAATGGTTTTCGGATGAGGCGCTTATCGTTCCTATCGTGGTTATCATTCAGCTGTGGATGAGTATGGGTACGTCATTCCTTGCAAACATTTCGGGTCTTCAGAACATCAACCCCGAGCTTTTTGAAGCAGGCGCCGTTGACGGCATAAGAAACCGTTGGCAGGAGCTTTGGTACATAACCTTGCCCGGTATGCAGCACATGCTGCTTTTCAGTGCGGTTATGCAAATTGCTTCGGCTTTCTCTATAAGCAGTATTATAACCACTCTTGCAGGCTACCCCACAGTTGGCTATGCGGCCGATACAATTGTTTCTTATCTAACTGACGTAGGCTCGGTAAAATATGAAATGGGCTATGCATCTGCGCTTTCGGTAATGCTGTTTGTTATGATGTTCGGCACAAGGTCAATTATTGTTAAGTTGTTGAAAAAGGTGGGGCAGTAATATGAAAAAAGATTTAAAATTTAAACTGCCACAAAGACGAACTGACGGAACGGTACGCAAATACACACGTTCAAAATTCGGTAACTTTATGTTTTTTGCGTTTTTGTTCTTGTTCGGCGCCTTTTCGGTATTACCGCTTATATACAGTGTGGTAACCTCCTTTAAGCCACTTGATGAATTGCTTGTTTTCCCGCCGACACTTTTTACTGTAAAAAGGCCGACTATAAACAACTATCTGGCTTTACCTGAATTGATTTCGGGACTTAACGTTCCCTTGTCAAGGTATTTAACCAACAGCTTGTTTATAAGCTTTGCGGGTACATTCTTGCACGTTTTGGCGGCAACTGCGGCGGCCTTCGTGCTTTCAAAGGTTGACTTAAAGTTTAAGAAAACAATATTTCTTATTATTCAGTTATCACTTTTGTTTAATGCTTACACCTTAAGCATTCCCCGTTATCTTATTTATAACGGTATGGGTATTATTGATACCTATTGGGTTTATATTTTGCCCGCCATACCGTCTTCAATGGGTGTATTCCTTATGAAGCAGTATATGGACGGTTATATTCCCGACGCTTTGATAGAAGCGTCCAAAATTGACGGCGCAAATTATTTGCGAATTTTCTGGTCGGTTATTTTCCCGAACGTTAAGCCCTGTGTGCTGACCCTTGTTTTGTTTGCATTCCAGTCTATCTGGGCAACCATTCCCACGGGTACAATTTTTAACGAATCGTTAAAAACCTTGCCTACGGTTATGTCTACAATAAGCTCGGGCGGTATAGCCCGTTCGGGTGCGGCCATGGCGGCAACCGTAATTATGATGATACCTCCGATTGTTGTTTATTTGTTCTCTCAAAGCAGTATTAAAGAGACAATGGGCAGCGCAGGTATAAAGGGTTAGGAGGCGGATGATATGTTAAGAAAAAGCAATTTTAAATTATTCGCTTTAACGGTTCTTGCAATTATGCTTTTGGTTTCAATTTTTACCACTAATGTTTTTGCAGCGACCTTTATGGCTGACCCCGTCAAATCAGAAGAAATGCCCTTTGAAACCTATACATATTGGGAAGGTCTGGGCAGTAATTCAAAAACCAAGGCTTACTGTAAGCCAATGTACGAGCCGAAAACAGTTATAGAAGCCACCACTTTAGGTACGGCACTTTTCGGCAGTGTAGATGACATTTGCTCCTTTGACGGCTGTACGTATATTCTTGACAGCAAATCTTCAAAGGTATACGTGCTCAATAATGATTACAGCTTAAAAACCGAAATCAGCAATATTGTTTATGAAGGCGAAAAGCTTTCAATAACAGGGGCTTCGGGTATTTTGGTTAAGGATGAAAAGATATATATTGCCGACACTAAAAATGCCAGAATTCTGGTTATGGATATAAGCGGCAACGTGCTTCATTATCTCACACTCCCCGAATCAAAGCTTATACCCAGTGATTTTAAGTACAGCCCGCAGAAAATTGCAATCGATTCGAGAGATTATCTTTACATTTCAAGTGACGGCTCATATTACGGTGCGCTTGTATATTCGCCCGATATGGAATTTTTGGGCTTTTATGGCGCAAATACTGTTGCCGTTTCGGTGGGCGACGCACTTAAAAACTTTATAACAAAGCTGTTTTCTACCGATGAAAAACGTGCGGCATCCGTAAGGGCTCTGCCTTATCAGTTTACCGACTTTGTGGTGGGCCCAAACGATTTTGTGTATACAGTCACTTCTGCTTCGGGTGAAGATGCCTCTAAGGGACAGGTCAAAAGACTTAATCCCGGCGGTAAGGACGTGCTTGGCAAAGAGGATTATAACTTTGCCGATATATCAAACAGATTGTCTCATCCCCAGACACTTAAGGCAATTGAGGTTGATAAGGACGGATTTTTCTACGTTATGGAAAGCGGCTTGTATAACCGCATTTTCTGGTATGATGAAGAATGTAATTTGCTTTGTGTTTTCGGCGGCTCAAGCGGTTCGCAGGGACAAAAGGGCACCGTTTCCTTAGGCGGCGCAATTACGGTTAACGGAACAGACGTTATTATATCCGACCCTGTAAATAAAAACGTTATCGTTTATGCTATTACCGAATACGGTAAAACCGTAAGAGATACCCAGCTTGACACCCTTATGGACAATTTTGAAGATACGGTTGAAAGCTGGAACGAAGTAATAAAGGTTGACGTTAATAACCAGCTTGCATATCGCGGTCTTGCAAAGGCTTATTACACAATGGGCGATTATGACAAGGCAATTGAATATTCAAAGCTTGGCGCTGACAGAGAAACCTATGCAAATTCATTTGTAAAAATAAGAACCGCCTTTTTAGAAAAATATTTCACAGTCGGCATTCTGGCAATTGCTTTGGTTGTGGCTGTAATTTTATGGCTTTTACACCTTAAAAAGAAAAAAGGCATTGTTTTATTAAGGAACGAAAAAGCAAAAAATATGCTTTCATGTGTGTTCCACCCATTTGAAGCCTTCAGACTGGTTAAAGAAAAGCATATGGGCTCTGCCGTATTGGCAACCGCCTTGTTGGCGTTGTTTTACATTATTACTGCCGTAAGCGACGTGGCTTCGGGCTATGCCTTTAACCGATTTGATGCTTCAAGCTATAATTCATTCTTTGTACTGCTCAGAACAGTTGCGCTTGTGCTCTTGTTTGTTATTTCAAACTGGCTTGTGTGCGTGCTTATGGGCGGTATAGGCAAGCTTAAGGAAATATACATAGTTACCTGTTACAGCTTAATACCCACCATTGTGGCAACTGCCGCCGGTATATTGCTGTCACACATGCTTTCTCCTGACGAGTTTGTATTTGTAACTATATTCCAGACTATATGCACGGCTTATACCTTTATAATATTGGCAGTCGGCATAATGAAGGTTCACGATTACGAGTTTGGCAAATTCCTTGGAACAACGGCGGTAACGGTTATAGCGATGCTTATAATCGTATTCCTTATTTTCCTTGTGTTTATGCTGGCTCAGCAGGTTTACGGTTGGATAGGTACAATATTCACCGAGCTTAAATACCGTTGATGAAGGAGGAAACTTAAATGAAAAAATATTTAATAAGTTTTCTTTGCGTATTAACGGCTTTGTCAATGGCGGCTTGTATGACAGGCTGCGGTAAAGAAAATAAACCACTGAAAACCTTTTTATCTTATGGGGATCAATATTTTGATTCCGACTATTCTGCCACAGGTGTTGTTTGCGAAAACGACAATTGGCAGCTTAAATGGGATAACGTGACCAAAAGGGTAAGCTTTGTTGAAAAGGCAACCGGCTATACCTGGGGTCAGATACCCGTTGAAGCCGAAGCGCCGCAATATCAGGAAAACGGTATGATAAAGAAAAACCATCCGCAGCTGGAATCGGTTGTAAGGGTAATTTATCAGGACCCCAAATCCTTTGATGACGTTACGGCTTATTCATACACCGCCGCCGTTCAGACCGACGGTGTGTACGTTCGGAAAATTGACAACGGCATAAGGGTTACCTATGATTTTTTGGAAAACGAATTTTCGGTAGCGGTTGATTATACAATAGCTGAAAATTCCTTTAAAATTACGGTTGACCCCACCCAAATTTCCGAAGGAGAAGAATTTAAAATTCATTCGGTAGCGGTGGCCCCTTTCCTTTGCGGTATGAAAAATACCGCAGAAGACAGCTGGCTGTTTATTCCCGACGGCTCGGGCGCAGTTATAAAACCGTTTGAATCTGACGGTGTCGGTGCTGTGGGTCAAAAATATGTCTACGGTAAGGATCTTTCTTATCAAACCTATTCCAAGCAAAACCCCGCAGAGCAGATAAATATGCCTGTTTTCGGTGCGAAAAAGGGCGATAATGCAATATTTGCGGTTATCACTTCGGGTGCTGAGGCGGCCGCTATTAACTGGAATATAGGTTCCGCAAACATAGGTTACTCAAGTGTTTACCCCGAATTCAGAATAAGGGGCTTCAGTTACATTAAACGTCCCGATAATTTTGTTACAACCACTACCTTAGGTTCTTTCAAAATATTCAGCGACGGCATTGTGACAAGACCCTTGGAAATCGAATATTTCGCCCTTTCGGGTGAAAAGGCAAGTGTTTACGGTATGGCCGAGTGTTACCGTGAATACTTAAGCGAAAAAATGGGACTTAAGAAAAATTCAAAGGATGAAAAAACCGCAACAATTAAATATATCGGTGCGGTAATTCAGCCCGCCTTTGTTGTGGGTATTCCTACTGAAAAGCTGTTCCCGTTGACGACCACCTCACAGGCACTTTCAATGACCGAAGAAATAAGCGAAAAAATCGGTAGCGACATAAACGTTCAGCTTATCGGCTTTGGCAAAAGCGGTGTTGATATCGGCGAGGTTGCAGGCGGCTTTACGGTTGCAGGCAAGCTTGGCGGTAAGAAGGGTATGAAAAACCTTGTTTCTGCCCTTGAAAAGAAGAAAATTGATTCTTTTATGGATTTTGATTTGATTTCTTTCGAAAAATCCGGCGCAGGCTTTAATAAAGCTTCTGCTGCGGTTTATCACGGCGGTCAGGTGGTTAAATACACCAGCTTTGATACTATAAGCAGACTTGAAAATCAAGACAGATATTATGTTCTGTCAAGAAATAATCTGTTTACTGCTTCTGACAAGGTGAATGAAAGGGCAGAAAAGCTTGGACTTAAGGGTATATCCTATTCATCGCTTTCAAGCACCGTTTATTCAGACTATGCCGAGCAGAAATATTATATCAGCGGTAATATGGAAGAGGACGTTGCAAAAATTTATAATACGGCCTCTAAGGCGGGTTATAAGACCTTAAGCAGTGGCGCCAACGTTTATGCGGCTGTAAGCTCGGATTATATAAACGACGTGCCGTTATATTCGTCCGATTATAACGTTTCGGGTTATGACGTGCCATTTTATCAGCTGGTGTTTAAGGGCTATCGCGCTATGAGCTCGGTATCACTTAACTTGTGCAGTGATAAGCAGGATGCCTTATTAAGATGTGTTGAAAGCGGAATTTCGCCTTCATATACACTTTATTACAATTTTGATAAAGAGCTTGTGACAAATGAACATTCGTTTATTTTCGGCTCGCATTTTGCAGGTAATAAAGACGATGTTATAACTTCTGTCAACGGTGTGAAGGCTTATCTTGACAGCATTAAGGGAGCAACAATTTCCGATTATGTCCGTTTAAGTGATACTGCATCGGTTACAAAATTCGACAACGGCGTATTTGCGGTCGTGAATTTTTCCGATGCGGAAATTAATACCGACTACGGCACAGTTCCTGCTAAAAGCTATATAACAGGGAGGGGAGAATAAATGAAAAATCGCAAGCCTAAGGGTCTTGAAACCCTTAAATCCCGTTATGCATTTATCTTCCTGTCCCCGTGGATAGTGGGAATGATATTCTTCTTCCTTATGCCGATTATTCAGTCAGCATACTTTAGCTTTGCTCACATTTCAATTGAAATGGACGGCATTAAAACCACCTTTATGGGGCTTGAAAATTTCAAATATATTCTGTTTAAGGACACGCAATATATTGACAGCTTTGTAGACGCGATTACCGATATGCTTATATCAGTACCGTTTATTCTGGTTGTAAGTCTTATTCTGGCGGTTTTATTAAACAACAAATTTCACGGAAGACTTTTCTTCAGGTCGCTTTTCTTTATGCCGGTTATAATTGCCAGCGGCATTGTTTTAGACCTGTATTTGGGCGCAGCTTCAAGCAATGCTACCGAAGTTGCGGTAAATGATGCGGTATCCTTCGGTATGGTAAATTTTTCTGAAATTTTCACCGCGCTTAATCTTCCTACCGCTATCGAAAATTACCTTTCGGTAGCGCTTGACAATTTGTTTATGCTTGTATGGCAAAGCGGTATACAAATTATATTGTTTATAGCGGGACTTCAGTCAATTCCCGACCTGCTTTATGAGGTTGCCCACGTCGAGGGCGCCACAAAGTGGGAGGAATTCTGGTTTATAACCCTGCCCATGCTTGGACGCACAATGTTTTTGGTAATTGTTTTCACTATTGTTGAAAATATCACTAAAAGCAACAATGAAATTATTTCCCACGGCTATAACTTCTTCAACAATATGGATTATGGCAGAGGTTCAGCTTCACTTTGGTTCTACTTCCTTGTAATAGGCGCTATTATGGCTGTGGTGTTGCTGGTTTATAACAAAGTATTCTTAAAGAGGTGGAGTTAATATGCTAAAAAATAAAGTTCAGATTAACAGCAGCATAATCCGCCGAAAGACACCCGAAGTAATTATATCATTGGCGAGGCTTTTGTTTTTAATTATTGTGGGTTACATAGTTTTATATCCGTTGCTTTATATGCTTGTATCGGCAATTAAAGACATGGATGCTTTACTTGATATGGAACATATCTGGGTTCCCGTAAGCTTCAGCTTCAAAGCTTTTGGCGAGGTTTTCGAGCTTTTGAATTTCGGCAATGCTTTAAAACAAACCCTTTTGGTACAGGTTTTAAGTGCCGCAATTGAAGTTTTTGTTTGCTCGTTTGTAGCTTACGGTTTTGCCCGCTTCAAGTTTAAAGGAAAACCCATCTTCACATTTTTTCTTATACTTTCACTTCTTATTCCTATACAGATGTATACCTTATCAATGTCAATAAACTTCAGAAATCTGCACATCTTTAACACACCCTTTATTTATTGGCTTCCCTCATTGTTTGGTGTGGGTATCAGAAGCGGTATGATGATATTTATTTATCAGCAGTTTTTTATAGGTCTTCCCAAGGAATTGGAGGACGCCGCCTATATAGACGGCGCAGGACCTGTGAAAACCTATTTCAGCATAGCGCTTCCGTCTTCAAGCGTTGTAATTACAACCGTTGCAGTTTTGTCTTTCGTATGGCATTGGAATGAATACCATCTTGCAACACTCAGCTTCTTGTCCGAAGATGCTCCGCTTTCTATGGTAATGAACTTCCTTGAGGTATATTTACAGCAAATCGGTATTTATAAAGGCTGGCCCGAATATTCAACGCTTGTCAGCGCGGGCTGTCTTATGTTTATTGTAATACCGCTTGTGCTTTATATGATATTCCAACGCAAGTTTGTTCGTTCAATAGATCGCGTGGGTATTACCGGATAAAACAATAATTTATAGAAGGGATGCAAAATAATGAAAAAAATTATTTCATTAATTCTGACCGTATGTATGTTATTTACAATGGTCTGTGCGGCAGGCGTTACTGCAACGGCAGAAACCACCGCAAACGAAACCCAAAAATCGGTTGGTGTGACCTTTGATGAAACAATGGTTGACTTATCAAAGCTTTACCGTATCGGTTCTGATGAAGAAAGCGTTACGCTCTCAACCGAAAACCTTACCGACGGTGGGGTAAAGGTTACCGTAGGTAACTACGCTAAAATGCTCTTTGATGGCGATGCCGCAAAGCTTGATCAGAAATTGTGGCTTTCAGGCGCACTTTTTGCCCTTAAGGATGAAAACGATAATTTTATCGTTTTGCAGGGCGGCGCAAAGTATGCAATCAACGTTATTTATGAGGTTGAAACAGTCGGCACAGCCGATTCAACCTATTATCCGCAGTTTGCTTTGGTGCGCAACAACCATTCATCTAACGTAGACCAGGACAACGGCAGTTTTATTTATGATGCTAAAAAGCATGGTGCTGCCGGCACCTACAGTCTTGCTTGCAATGTTGAACCTGAAGGCAACCAGCCTTTAAGAATTGCTTTTGCGGGCCAGGGTGTTATCAACGTTAAGTCAATCTCTATTAAAAAGGTTACCCAAAGCTTTGAAGCAACAGGTAATATTGATTTAACCAATATTGAACCAATTGAGGTTTCAAATCCTTCATATTCAAACTTTACACCTGCAACTGCAGACACACCCTTAAGCTTAGACGTTAATGCAAATTATGCATATAACGGAACTTTGTTTGACGGTACAAACACCTGGATAAACAGCTGGACCGTAATGAATCTTAAAACAATGCTTCCTATCAGGTACGATGCGGACAATTACGTTGTTTTAGATTACAAAAAGACCTACAGCATTTCGGTTAAATATAAGGTTACTGCAACTACTGCTGAAGCAATTGAAGATTATCCCGAAATCGGTGTTGTTTATAATAACGGTTATGACATAACACACGATAACGGCAGTAAGGTTGTTGCCGCTCAGCGTATTGCACCGACAGACGTTGGTGTTGAAAAGACCCTTAATGCAACCGTAAGCGGTGTTGGTCTTAACGGTCACGCACTTCGTCTTGCCTTTACAGGTAAGGGCAGCTTCGAGGTTTCTTCCGTTACTGTTTCGGAATATAGCAATGCTTTTGCTATTACCTTCAACGATGAAGATGTAACAACTGTTGATTATATTGTTGCAGGTCAGGAACTTCCCACCCCTGAAAAAGAAAATGCAGTATTTATGGGTTGGTTTGATGAAAACGGTGTTCAGTATACCGCTGCTACAAAGCCTGTTACCCTTACTGCTTTATGGGTTATAAACAATAACGTTGATTTAACAAAGTCGGTTAAAATCACGGGTACTAAGGGCAGCATTACAGTTAATGCCCCCAAAGAAATCGGCAGACCCTTAAACGTTAAAACACAAGGCTTTAACAGCATTCTTTTAGATAAGGAAAGCGAAGAAATACTTACAGGCAGTCTGTGGACAGGTGGCGCCGCAGTAAGCTTAAAGCTTGCTGATGACACCTTTGCAAATCTTAAGGCTGAACAAAAATACATAGTTAACGTTAATTATGACGTCACCTACGTTAGTACAACAAGCAGGGCATATCAGCCGCAAATTGCTATTATTTATAACAATAACACCCACGCGGGTAACGCTCTTTCTGATAACGCCACAGTTATTATGGACGTTAAGAAGCACAGTGAAACAATAGACAATGCAACAATTTCTTGTGTAATTTCAGGTGTTGATGCAAACGCTATCCGTCTTGCTTTTGACGGTCACGGTGAATTTAACGTAAATTCAGTTACAATTACAAGAATTACTGGCGAAACCGACGCTTTGGTTATGGTTAACCTTAACGACAGTGTTTACAGCAGAGATGAAATTGTTGTTACCGAAAAGGGTACAGCTATTCCCGAATTACAGCGCACACTTCTTCACAATTTCGGCGGCTGGTTTAACGGTGACGTTAAGGCCACAACCGCTGATGAAGATATGACTATAACCGCAAAATGGTTTGATAAGGCAGACGTTAATATGGACGGCGCTGTTGATACTGATGACCTTACCTTTATTAAGCAGGCCGTTGCCGCTTTAAATGCAGACGCGGCTTATGACCTTGACCGCAATTCCGTGGTTGATGCCGCTGACGTAAGTCTTCTCAGAAAAAATATTCTTGGCATTCAGGCTGTTACAATCGGCGGTAACAACGTTCGCTCCTATGCACTTGAAAAGGGCGCGTTACCCTTCTTTATGACAACACAGGCAACCGATTCGCTTGTTACTTCCTTTAAGGATTTCTGCGGTGTTGACCTTCAGAACAACACAAAAGCAACCAACAAAATTGTTGTAAGCGTTCCCAACATTTCCGAAGATGCACTTAATAATTCCGCCTTAAATACACTTACAGGTGTTAAGGGTGACGTTTACGGCGTTGATGATTATAAGATCTTCCTTAACGGTAACGATTTGTATATCGAAGGCGGCAGTGACTATGCAACTGCTTTTGCTGTAAATGAATTTATCAGCTTTATTCAGAAATATGATATGATTCCCGTTGGCTTTGAGCTTTCGGGCAAATACAACAGTGAAAAAGGTCTTGGCGAAGGTTATTCCTACGTTTGGGGCGATGAATTCAACGGCGAATATCTTGATACAAGCAAGTGGGTTGTTCGCAGTGTTGTAAGCGATCCTAAAAACCATACCGTTGCAGGACCCAATTACGTTGGTGAAATAAGATATCTTGACGAAGAAGGTAACAACTATTACCTTGAAGACGGTTTATTGGTTATGAATACCAAGAAGACCGATTATGGTTATGCTTCAACCGAAATCAGCACTAAGTATAAGTACAACTTTACTTATGGCATTATGACCGCACGTGTTAAGCTTGCTACCAAGAACGGTGCTACATCCACCTTCTGGGGAAGAACACTTGATGATATCGGCGGTGCTGGTGCGCTTGTAAACGAAATGGACTTTGTTGAAAACTTCGGCGCAGATCAGGTACTCGGTAACCTTCTTGTATGGGAAAATTATGAGAAGAAGGAAGACTTCCGCGGTCAGCTTGACAAGCAGGATACAATTCTTCCTGCTGACGGCGAAAGCTTGTCTGACACCTTCCATGAAATCACCCTTTACTGGACAGAAGAAAAGATTGTATTCTATTTTGACGGCGTTGCATATCTTGAACAGGATATCGGCTCTGACCCCGAAAAATGGGAAGCATTTTATAAGTCGGCTTATTTGATTTTGGGCGTTTCCGCTCCCAGTGGAGTTTACGGCAGTTACCATAACGGTACTACACCGGAACAGGTTTTAGGCGATTTGGTTGATTCATTCAATGAAAACCTCTGTATGGACTATATCCGTGTTTATCGCAAATAATCTTTAAATTCAAGTCAGTGAGGCGCTTTATGTGCCTCACTGACTACCCTAAAATTAAAAAGCATATTAAAGCAAATTTTTATAAGTTGGTTTTAATATGTTTTTTAAGCCCTTTAACGTGAGGAGAATAAAAATGCTGGAAGATAAAATTATCGGCTTTGCCGAAAACGGCTATTACAAAATAACGGCAAACGGCACCTGGGCCGAAAACGTACCCGAATTTTCGGGCGGTGAATGCGACGGTGTATATTCGGCGGGGGACAACGCGTTTATAGTTTGTCTAAACCAAATAAAAAGCGATGATATATTTGCTTACGTAACACTTTTGGAAAATAACGGTTATGTAAAGGCTTTTGAAAACGTCATAGGGGATAATCTTTTTTATTCTTATAAAAACGGCAAAAACCTTATTTACGTTTATTATATAAAAGCAATTTCTTCGGCTAAAATTGTTGCCGAGCCGTATTATGATTTTACCTACAGCGTACCCTTTGAAGATAAGGTAAAGCCTGCAATTATAACCAGCTCGGCTTGCGACCGCAATTATTATATTCTTTTGCCCAACAACACAATTGTTGTTATTGACGGCGGTTGGCGCATGGAAGACTGGTCGCAGTCAACACCCGAAGCGCTTATTCTTTCAATGTATAAGGAAATGGCCGAAATTTGCGGCAGCGAAAAGGTAAAGGTGCCTTTGTGGATTATCACCCACGCCCACTCCGACCACGGTAAGGTTATTGAATGGCTATACAAAATGCCTTATGCCGACAAGTTTGAAATTGACCGCATTCTTTATAATTTCCCCGACGCCGCTCTTTTGGGTAGTGAGCTTATGACTACCGAAGCAGAGCTTAATGCCACAATTAATGAATGGCACAGCAGGGCGGGGATAGATTTTCCTTATGAAGATATATTTTTTAATTGCCCTTTTCCTGTTTACAGCACAGTTAGCTATGAAAAGGTTTTGCGTGAAGCATTTACACATTACGCTGCCGTAAAAATAAAGGCGCACGACGGTATGAAATTTGATTTGTCGGGCGTGGTTTTTGAAGTTTTACACACACCGGACGACGATATGCCGACCTTATATAACAATATGAATGACACTTCACTTGTTATAAAAATGTCATATAAAGGCTCTGACACGTTATGGCTTGGCGATATGGGTGTTCTGCCGGGTGATTCTTGCATAAAAATGTACGGCAATCACCTTAAGTGTGATGCTGTGCAGGTGTCGCATCACGGCTGGGGCTCTGCTTCGTGGGAATTTTTTAAGCTTTTAAATCCGCAAATTCTGCTTTGGAATAATTCCGAATTCGGTTTTCAGTATGCCGATAAATATCAGGGCTATGGCAAAACAGAATCCAGCACCCGACTTTTTAATATGCCGTGTGTCAAGCAAAATTATTTTTGCAACACCATTAAAATGCAGTATATTGATTTGCCAATTACTGTCACCTATGATGAAAAAGCACCGCAAAACGGTAATTTGCTTGTAAGCGCCGCAAGTGACCGCACCTTTATGCTGCGGCTCGGTAACGGAAAGCTTGTAATGATAAACGGCGGCTGGCGACGGGAAGCGTGGAACAGATATGACCACTTTGACCTAATGAAAAACCTTTTGTGTGAAATGCAAAATTTTGCAAAAAGTGATTTTGTGACGGTAGCGGCTTGGTTTGTAACCGATGAAAATGATAATCAGTTTTTGTCCTGCCTTAAAGAAAGCGGTCTTTTAGAAAAAGTGAAAATTGAAAATATTGTTTGCGCATCAAATGGCAAATTCATTGGTCTTTCCGAAAATTATATTATTGCAAAAACTGATTTAAAGCTTAACTTCGGTGAAATGGATGCCGAAATACTTTACGGTGACGAAAATTCGGGTCTGATGGTGACTGAAATTATTCTAAACGGTAAAAAAGTGATTTTCACAGGCAATATGACCGACGGTATAAGTGAAGAAATTATTGAAAGCGGTAAGGATATTAAGTGTGATATTGTTCAAATTGCAAATCACGGCTTAAATAACTGCGGTGTTTTTAAGTTTTATAAAAAAACGGGCGCTAAAATCGGTCTTTGGAATACAAGCGAATACGCTTATCGCTTCTTCAGTAAAACCGAAGGCTATGAAAAAAGCGAAGTAAGTACAGCGGTTTATAAGCTTGACTGCTTTGAAAAGCATTATTTTTGCGATAGAATTTTACCGCAGATTATTTCAATTTTGTAAAAAAATTTATTTAGGGTATAAATTATGAGAATTTATGAAAATATCAACAAAACAAGTGAAAACCGTTTGAAAACCCGTTCGTTTTATATACCACGAGGCGTTTCAGAATATACGCTTTTAAACGGTGTGTGGGACTTTTGCTTTTTCGAGAATAATTACAATCTGCCCGAAAAGGTTGAAAAATGGGACAAAATCAAGGTGCCGTCATGCTGGCAGCTTCAGGGCTATGAAAACCCAAACTACTGCAACATAAATTATCCTTTTCCGATTGACCCGCCCTTTGTTCCCGATAAAAACCCTTGCGGTGTTTATCAGCGCACCTTTAATATTAAAAAGCTTTGGGGAAGGGTTTATTTCGTGTTCGAAGGGGTGGCTTCCTGTGCCTTTTTGTACATAAACGACCAATACGTTGGCTTTACGCAGGGCAATCACTTCTCGGCCGAATTTGATATAACCGATTATGCAAAAGAAGGGGAAAATACCGTCACCGTCAAGGTGCTTAAATGGTGTGTCGGCAGTTATCTTGAAGACCAGGACCATTTTCGTTATAACGGTATTTTCAGGGACGTTTATGTACTTCAGCGCCCCGAAAATCACATTACCGACGTTGAAATTATACCCAATGCCGAAAACATAAATATTAAAATTGACGGCACTGCTTATGCCACAATTCTTGACGGTGAAGACATTTTATATAACGGCTCTATAAGTCAAGAATTGGTGTTCGCGCCCCAAAATCCTGTTTTGTGGAATGCCGAAAAGCCACATTTATATACCGTTATTTTAAGCCGTTGCGGTGAAGAAATTGTTTTAAAAACCGCACTTCGTAAAATTGAAATTTCAAATAAGTACGAACTGCTTATAAACGGCGTTTCGGTTAAGCTTCACGGTGTCAACCATCACGACACCAGTAAATTCAACGGCTGGTGTCAGACAACGCAAGAGCTTCGTAACGATTTGCTACTTATGAAAAAACTTAATATCAACTGTGTAAGAACAGCGCATTATCCGCCCACGCCCGCATTTATGGAAATGTGTGACGAGCTTGGCTTTTACGTTATCTGTGAAACCGATATTGAAACCCACGGCTTTGTGCGCCGTTATGCTGACGTGGCTTATAAGCTTGACGTTGAAACGGGCGAATGGCCCGCAACCTTCCCCGACTGGAAGCAGGAACACGTTGAAAGAATGGAAAGAATGGTTGAATACTATAAAAACTTCCCATCAATTATTATGTGGTCAACGGGTAATGAAAGCGCACACGGTGAAAATCACGTTGAAATGATCAAATGGACAAAGCAAAGGGATAATAGCCGACTTGTTCACTGTGAAGATGCATCCCGCAAGGGCGAATTTAAAAATGCTGACGTTTATTCCTGGATGTATCCTTCGCTTGACGCGGTTGAAGAAAAGGCAAACGATGAAGAAATAAATATGCCGATTTTCCTTTGCGAATATGCACACGCAATGGGCAACGGTCCGGGTGACGTTTATTATTATAACGAACTGTTTGACCGCTACCCCAAGCTCATCGGCGGTTGCGTGTGGGAATGGGCCGACCACGTTGTCACAATTGACGGCGTTGAAAAATACGGCGGCGACTTTGCGGGCGAGCTTACCCACGACAAAAACTTCTGCTGTGACGGTGTGGTTTTTGCTGACCGTTCCTTCAAGGCGGGCAGCTATGAAATGAAGGCGGCTTATCAGCCGATTAAAACCACATATAATGACGGCATTTTAACCGTTTGCAACCGATTTGATTTTACTAACCTTAATGAATATATCTTAAAATATGATATTGAAGTTGACGGCAAAAAGGTTTATACAGATGAAACTGTTTTAGATTTATTGCCCCATACCGTAACCGAAATTCCCGTTGAAACAGAAAAATATCGTTGTAAGTATGGTGCTTATCTTAACGTTTATTTGGTTAAAAACGGACAAGAGCTTGCACAGACACAGCACAAGCTAGAGTGTGAAATTGCAGAGGATTCGGCGCAGAATCTAACCGCATTAAGCGAAGATGAAAATTATATTTATGCATCGGGCAAGGGCTTTTCTTACCGTTTTTCTAAAAATACGGGCAATTTTGAAAGCATTAAAATTGCAGGAAACGAACAAATTGCAACAGCTGTTTCACTTTCGGCCTTCCGCGCACCTACTGATAACGACTGCAACGTTAAGGCAAAATGGGCATTTTTGGATATATGGCAGGGCGAAAACCTTGACAGGTTGTTCTCAAAGGTTTATGACTGCGCAATTGAAAACGGTAAAATTGTTGTGTCGGGCGCGCTTTCGGGTGTTTCCCGCGCACCGTTTGTAAAATACTGCTTAACCGTTTCAATTTTTGAAAACGGCAAAATTGACTTTAAGCTTAATGCTAAAGTAAGGGACGGCGTTATCTGGCTGCCGCGCTTCGGCTTTGATTTTGTTTTACCGCAAAATGTAAACAATTTCAGTTACTTTGGTTACGGCCCTTGTGAAAGCTATTGCGACTTGCATAACGGCTCAAGATTTTCTTTATATGAAAGCAATTCACAAAAGGAATACGTGCCTTACGTAAGACCGCAGGAGCACGGCAACCATTACGGCACTAAAATGCTTAAAATCGGCAATATGCTGATAAAATCCAACGACCAATTTGAATTCAGCGTTTCGGATTACAGCACTGCCGCTTTATATAAGGCCGAGCACACAGATGAGCTTAAAAAAGACGGCTTTGTTCACTTAAGGGTGGATTATAAGGTTTCGGGTATAGGTTCAAATTCCTGCGGACCGTATCTTGAAGAAAAATACCGCCTTAACGAAAAGCAAATTGATTTTGCATTTTCTATTGATGTCAATTAATCATAGATGTTAAATCCTGAAAATAATTTTATAGCATTTGTCTTTATAAAAACTTAATTGTTGTGTTTTTTGGATTATGTTAAACTATAATTGTAATATTGTACATATTTTTTACAATATGGCGGACAAAAATTAACATTTTCGTTAATTTTTGTCCTAAATATCTAATCAGAAAGGAAAGAGATTATGAAAAAAATACTATCACTGGTGTTGACATTTGCAATTATTTTGTCAACACTCGTAACCGCGGTTGTTGTGTCTGCTGATAGCGTAGATGCTAACATCACAACAACAAAAATTGACTTAACACAGGATGTTGCTAATCTCTTTGCAACAACCAGCAGCACTACCGGCACTACTGCTACAGTAGAAAACGGTAAGCTCAAGATTTCTATTTCAGCTTATGAAAGACATCTTACTGCCCAAAACTATGGAACTGAAACTTGGTTCCCGAACTATTTACTTGCAGTAGATGGTTCTACCCTTAAGCTCACAAATGGCAACAAAGCTATTGTTGAAGTTAAGTATACGGTTGTATCTGCTAACGCCAACTCCGACTGGGGTGCACAGATAGCTATAGGTAACCGCAACAGTGGCAAGGGCAGCAATATCTACGTAAGAGATTACAGAAAGCACACTTCTGCCGATAATGGTAAAGAATTTACCCTTACCTCAGTTTTCACAGCTGACAGCAAATATGCTACCAAAATTGCCGTTGCAGGCGGCGGAGTAATTGAAATTTCTTCAATTACGGTTCACGAATTACCTGCAATTGAAATTGACAACTATGCAGTAGTTAAATATATGGACGGCGACGACCAAACTACTGAATTCGTAAAGAAAAACACCGCACCAAAAACTCCCGCTTATGACGGAAGAAAATTTGAAGGCTGGTATGCAAGCAGTGATTTTTCGGGCGATGCAGTAACCTCAGTTACCGCTGACACCACCCTTTACGGTAAATTTACTGTTAAAACAATTAACGTTGACTTAACAAAGGACGTTGCTAATTTATTTGCAACAACCGGTAGCACCACGGGTACTACTGCTACGGTAGAAGACGGCAAGCTTAAGGTTACCATTTCGGCTTATGAAAGACATCTTACAGCTACAAGCTATGGCACTGAAACTTGGTTCCCGAACTATTTGCTTCCTTTAGGTGATTCTTATCTCAAGCTTACAAACGGCAATAAGGCTATTGTTGAAGTTAAGTATAAGGTTGTATCCGCTAACGCTAACTCCGACTGGGGTGCACAGATAGCTATAGGCAACCGCAATGGCGGTAAGGGTAGTAATATCTATGTGAGAAAATACCAAAAGCACACTTCCGCTGATGCAGGCAAAGAATTTACTCTTACATCAGTTTTCACAGTTGATGGCAAATATGCTACAAAAATTGCTTTTGCAGGCGGCGGAACAATTGAAATTTCTTCAATTACTGTTCACGAATTACCTGCAGAGTTTATAGATGAATATGCAGCAGTTACTTACGTAAGTGACGGCGACCAGAATTCTGAATTTGTAAAGAAAAACACCGCACCCGCAACCCCCGCTTATGATGGAAGAAAATTTGACGGCTGGTATGCAAGCAGTGATTTTTCGGGCGATGCAGTAACCACAATTACTGAAGACGTAACCCTTTATTCCAAATTTACAATTAAAACAACCGAAATTGATTTAACACAGGATGTTACTGGCATTTTTACAACAGCTGCCGGTACTGGTACAGCTACACCTACGGTAGAAAACGGTAAGCTTAAGGTTGATATTTCATCTTATGTCAGAGCTCTTACTAACCAAAGCTATGGTACTAGAACATGGTTCCCGAACTATTTACTTGCGGTAGATGGTTCTTATATCAAGCTTACAAATGGTAATAAAGCCATTGTAGAAGTAAAGTATAAGGTTGTATCTGCCAACCAAAATGCTGAATGGGGCGCACAAATCGGTATTGGTAACTTCAACGGTGGTAACAACAACAGTATTTTTGTAAGAACAGGTAAAAAGCACACTTCTGCCGATAATGGCAAAGAATTTACTCTCACATCAGCGTTCACAGTTGATGGCAATTATGCTGTAAAAATTGCTTTCGCCGGCGGCGGAACTATTGAAATTTCTTCAATTACCGTTCGCGAATTGCCCGCAGAATTTATTGATGAATATCCTGTAGTTACCTATGTAAACGGTAATGAAAAAATCAGTGAATTTGTTAAAGCAGGCACTGCTCTTAAAGTGCTTGAAAAGGAATATTATGCATTTGACGGTTGGTATGCTGACGCAGAATTCAGCGGCGAAAAGGTTACCGCTGTTTCAGAAGATGCAACCCTTTATGCAAAGTGGATTTCTACCTGCGACCACGCTTATGACAACGATTGTGACGCCGTATGTAATATTTGCGGCGAAAAGCGTGAAGTAGAAGATCATATTTATGACACAGTAACCACAGAAGCAACCTGTACTGAAGACGGCAAAACCGTTTACACCTGTTCTGTTTGCAATTACACCTATGAAGAAGTAATTAAGGCACAGGGCCACGTTGAAGTTATTGACGAAGCAGTTGCTCCTTCAATCGGTAAGGACGGTCTTACCGAAGGTAAGCATTGCGAAGTTTGTGGCGAAGTTCTCGTTGCGCAGGAAGTTGTTCCTGCAATCTTAAGCGGCACCACAGGCGACTGCACCTGGGCAGTAAGTGGCACAACCCTTACCATTTCAGGTAACGGCGCAATGGCTGATAACTATGCTCCCTGGAGCGTTCTTGAAATCAACGCTATCGTAATTGATAACGGTGTAACACACATCGGCAGCGGCGCATTTATGAATATGGCTGTTGCAAACGTTATTATTCCTGACAGCGTTACCACTATTGGTGACGACGCATTTATGGGTTGCAATGAGCTTGAAACTGTTCAGTTATCTGCAAATCTTAAAGAAATCGGCGCAGGCGTATTTGCAAACTGCTCTGCACTTTCTGAAATTGCAATTCCCGAAGGTGTTACAGCAATTAATGAAATGGCATTTGCAAACTGCGAAGCACTTGTAACTGTTAATCTTCCTTCAACTATTGCAACCATCGGTGACAGCGCTTTCTATGGCTGTGCCGCACTTGCAACCGTAAATTATAACGGTACAGAAGAAGCAAAAACAGAAATTGCAATTGACTTTGGTAATGAAGATTTAGAAAATGCTAACTGGATTTGTGTTGAAGCAGAATGCAAACACGAAAACACCACAACAACTACTGTTGATGCTACTTGCGTAGCTGCAGGTTCCGTAACCGTTACCTGTGACGACTGCGGCGAAGTTATTTCAACTGAAGAAATTCCCGCAACAGGCGAACACACCTATGGCGATGCAGTTGTAACACCCGCTAAGCCCGACGTTGCAGGTTCAAAGGTTTACACCTGTACTGTTTGCGGCGACATTAAGACAGAAGCTATTGAAGCAATCAGACTTCCTAACTTCAAAAATGCAGCTCTTGAGCTTAAGAGCAACCTTGCATTCAACTTTAACTTCGACCCCGTATTACTTGATTTAGGTTATACTGATTTCTATGCAGTATTTGAACTTGACGGCAAGACCAC
>JAZNOE010000055.1:0-21819 GCA_045580625.1 Acutalibacteraceae bacterium
GATGTAAATAATCTGTAATTTAATTGATATTACCCGTAGGGGCGATTCACGAATCGCCCGTTGCGATTAACTATTATTTCGGACAATTCGTGAATTGTCCCTACGACGTGCCGCCAATTAAACAGAGCGATAAACTATAATTTGAACGCCTCACATCTTAATTCTTTCAAACACTGCTTTAATTTCTTCCTTAGCGCCCGGAAGCTTCGGCCAGGTGTCAAGACCGTCATTCGTCTTTCGAGGAATTATATGAATGTGAAAATGCGGCACAGACTGGTCGGCCGCTTTTCCGCTTGCATTTAAAAGATTCACTCCTTCATAACCGCAATTATGGGTTAAATGCTCACTTACATTTTTAACCGCATCCATAAGGTATGTCAGCGTTTCATTGTCACAGTCAAGAATACTTTCAAAATGCTTTTTTGGAATAACACATATATGCCCGTCAACGTCTGCGGCAATATCCATAAACGCTAGTGTGAATTCATCCTCATACACCTTCATTGACGGCACAGCACCATTCACAATTTTACAAAATATACAGTCTTCCATTAAATAACATCCACTTTTATCAAATTAGTATTTCCCGTCTGCCCGTTAGTAACACCGCCGGTTAAAACAATTTTATCGCCCTTTGCCAAAGCAAGTGTTTCCTTTGTAATTTTCGCCGCACTGTAAAACAAAACGTCGGTCGAGCTGTAATTTTCGCACATCATAGGAATCACACCCCACGAAAGTGAAAGACTGCGCCAGGTCTTTTCGCTTGTAGTGATGCCGATTATAGGCACCGCAGGGCGGAAGCGCGACACCATACGCGCAGTACCACCCGAAAGCGAGCACACCGCTATTGCCTTTGCTTCGATATCAATTGCCATACCACAGGTTGCGTGAGAAATTGCATCAACTGTATTCTTAATTTTAAATTCGCGGGTTAAAAAGCGCTTTTCATAATGAATATTGTCTTCGGTGTTTTTGGCAATTCTCGCCATTGTTTTAACCGCCAGAACGGGGTATTTGCCCGCCGCGGTTTCACCTGACAGCATTATTGCGCTTGTACCGTCGTAAACCGCATTTGCCACGTCGGAAATTTCAGCACGGGTCGGGCGCGGGTTTTGAATCATAGATTCAAGCATTTCGGTGGCAGTTATAACCCGTTTGCCAAGCAGGCGGCATTTGGTGATAAGTTTTTTCTGAATTGCGGGCAGCTCTTCAAAAGGAATTTCCACACCCATATCGCCGCGGGCTATCATTATGCCGTCACATTCCTGACAAATTTCATCAATATTATCCACACCCGAACGGTTTTCAATTTTAGCAATAATGCTGATATTTTCCCCGCCGTTAGCCTTTAAAAATTCTTTAACGTCAATTAAATCCTGCCTGCAGGAAACGAAAGAGCAAGCAATAAAATCAATATCGTTTTTAATGCCGAATAAAATATCCTGCTTGTCCTGCTCACTTAAATATATCTGCTTTAGAGTTTTGTTTGGAAAGCTCATGCTCTTTCTGTCTGAAAGCTCGCCGCCAATCACAACCTGACAAACAACGTCACTGTCGGTGGTTTCTTTAACTTCAAAGCATAAAAGCCCGTTGTTAAGCAAAATATTATCACCAATGCAAAGGTCCTTTGCAAGATCCTTATAATTGACCGAAACCCTTTTTTCGTCACCGTCAATTTCATCAGCAGTAAAGGTAAAGGTGTCACCTTCATTTAAAAACACCTTGCCGTTTTTAAAGGTTTTAATACGGTATTCGGGGCCCTTTGTGTCCAGCAATATTGCAATTGGCAGACCAAGCTTTTCGCGTACCTTTTTAACAAGGTCAATCCTTTTCTGGTGGTCTTCATAGGTATTGTGCGAAAAATTCATACGCGCAACGTTCATACCCGCCTTTGCCATTTCGGTTACAATTTCTTCTGTCTGGCTGGCAGGGCCCAAAGTGCAAACTATTTTTGTTTTTCTAAGCATTAAAAACACCTCGTTTCTATTTTTTATTTTACCACAACACCATTATATATTACAACAAGTAAAATTAAATAATTACGTGTGTAACCATATAATCAACCCTTGAATTTTTATATTACGGTGATATAATTAAGACAAATGGGGGCGTTTTTATGAAAAAATATTTATTGCCTCAAAACGGCAGATTTTTTAAGGCTAATTTACATTCACATTCCACCTTTTCGGACGGTGCTTTCACACCGGAAGAAATGAAGGAGGCTTATAAGCAGCGCGGTTATTCGATTATCGCTTACACCGACCACGATTTAATGTTCCACCATCGTGAGCTTAACGATGATGACTTTCTTGCGCTTTCGGGTTTTGAAATTTATGCAAATCAGGAAAAGCAACCGGGAGAAACCTATGATGATATAAAGGTTTGTCATATCTGCTTTGTGGCACTACGCCCCGACGTTGAATATCAGGTTTGTTTTCATAGAACAAAATATATTGAACACAACATCCCCATTTGGGATAAAGCGGCTTATGACCCAAACCAACCCGATTTTGAACGCGAATATACCCCTGAATGTATAAACGAAATGATGCGTCTTGGTCGCGAAAACGGCTTTTTTGTCACCTATAACCATCCCGACTGGTCGCTTGAAGGTGCAAACGAATATCTTAATTATAACAATATGCACGCGCTTGAAATTATAAACGGCGGTTGCTATTCTGCAGGCTATGATGTGCACAGCCCGTGGGTTTATGATGAAATGCTTCGAAGCGGCAAGCGTATTTATTGCATCGCAGGGGACGATAACCACAACCGCAATAAGGAAAATCCCCTTCGTGATTCCTTTGGCGGCTTTACAATGATTAAAGCCGAAAAATTAGACCACACTTTAATTGGTGAAGCCCTTTTGAACGGTGATTTTTATTGCTCGCAAGGGCCGCTTATTGATGAATTATGGTTTGAAGATAATAAGGTGCACATCACAACACCGAATGCCTGCCGTATTTCCTTTAATACCGGCAGACGTCACGCGGCAATAAGGGAACAGGCCGAAGACGGACCTATGCATGCCGAATTTGCACTGTGGGGCGAAAAGGATAAATACTTCCGCCTTACCGTTACCGACAGCCACGGTAAACACGCATTCACAAATGCTTACTTTATTGATGAATTGCTAAAATAATTTTCTTAAAGGAACGGCTCACCACCGTTCCTTTTTTGTTTTGGTCAAATTATAGTTTATCGAGCTGTTTAATTGGCGGCACATCGTAGGGACAATTCACGAATTGTCCGAAAATAATAGTTAATCGCAACGGGCGATTCGTGAATCGCCCCTACGAGTAATATCAATTAAATTACAGATTATTTACATCCGTCACGGAGCGACACATTAACTCTTCACTATTCATTTTTCACTATTCACTAAAAACCAAAACGCACCCCGAAGGGTGCGTTTTGGTTTTATTTAATTACCTTTGTTTCAATGTCGTTCATTGCCATATCAATAAAGTTATAAAGCGGCATTGCGCCAAGGTCGCCGTTTTCGCCGCGTTGACGTACTGCAACTGCACCGGCTTCAACCTCGCTGTCACCGATAACAAGCATATACGGCACCTTCTGAAGTCTTGCTTCGCGAATCTTATAACCGATTTTTTCGTTGCGGTCATCAAGCTCTACACGCATACCCTTTGCTTCAAGCTGCTTTTTAACATCATAAGCATAATCAAAATGTCTGTCAGCAATGGGAAGAATTTTAACCTGTGTGGGAGCAAGCCACATCGGGAAAGCGCCTGCATATTTTCCAATAAGAAGTGCCAGAGTTCTTTCATAGCAACCGATAGAGGTGCGGTGAATGATGTATGGGTTCTTCTTCTGGCCGTCACGGTCAACGTATTCCATACCAAACTTTTCAGCAAGCATCTGGTCAATTTGAATGGTGATAAGGGTGTCTTCCTTACCATAAACGTTCTTAATCTGAATATCGAGCTTGGGGCCGTAGAATGCGGCTTCGCCAACACCAACCTTGTAAGGAATTTCGAGATGGTCAAGAATTTTGCCCATCATATCCTGTGCTTCAGCCCACTGTTCGGGTGTACCGATGTATTTTTCCTTATCAGAAGGATTCCACTGTGAGAAGCGGTAAGAAACATCTTCATAAAGACCGAGAGTTTTTAACATATAAATTGCAAGCTCTAAACTGCCGCGGAATTCATCCTCTAACTGTTCGGGTGTGCAAATTAAGTGACCTTCGGAAATGGTAAACTGACGAACGCGGATAAGACCGTGCATTTCGCCCGATTCTTCATTTCTGAATAACGTTGATGTTTCACCATATCTTAAAGGTAAGTCGCGGTAAGAACGTGCACGGTTTAAATATGCCTGGTACTGGAAGGGGCAGGTCATAGGGCGAAGGGCGAAGCATTCCTTGCTTTCGTCTGTGGGGTCACCCAAAACAAACATACCGTCTAAATAATGATCCCAGTGACCTGAAATTTTATAGAGGTCGCTTTTTGCCATAAGAGGTGTCTTGGTTCTGAGCCAGCCTCTTCTTTCTTCCTCGTCTTCAACAAAGCGCTGAAGAATCTGAAGAATTTTGGTGCCCTTAGGCAACATAATGGGCAGACCCTGACCAATGCAGTCAACCGTTGTAAAAATTTCAAGCTCGCGGCCAAGCTTATTGTGGTCGCGCTTTTTAGCCTCTTCAAGCATTGTAAGGTGTGCTTCAAGTTCGCTTGCCTTCGGGAAAGCGGTACCGTAAACACGGCAAAGCATCTTTTTAGAGCTATCCCCGCGCCAGTAAGCACCTGTTGCAGAAGTAAGCTTAAATGCTTTTACTGCGCCTGTGCTCATAAGATGCGCGCCTGCACACAAATCAGTGAAGTCGCCCTGTGAATAAAAGCTGATTTCTTCACCGTCGGGAATACCTTCCGCAAGCTCTACCTTATAAGGCTCGTCTTCAGCCTGGAACTTTGCAACAGCTTCAGCCTTGGGAAGTGAGAAACGTGTAAGTTCTAAATCTTCCTTAACGATTTTTTTCATTTCGTCTTCGATTTTCTTTAAATCGTCGGGAGTAAACTTTTCATCAATGTCAAAATCATAATAAAAGCCGTCGTCAACAGCAGGGCCAATAGCAAGCTTTGCGGCAGGATAAAGGCGCTTTACGGCCTGTGCCATAATATGAGAAGCAGTATGACGGAAGGTCCAACGACCGTATTCATCCTCGAAGGTGAGAAGCTCAAGTGTGTCACCGTCATTCAAAACGGTGCGCAAATCACAGTTTTCACCGTTAATTCTTGCGGCGCAAACGTTTTTATAAAAACCGCCCCCGAAAGATTTTGCAATTTCATAAGCGTTTATACTGTCGGCAAATTCTTTAACGGTATCTCTTAAAGTAACTTTAATCATTTCATTTCCTCCTAAAAAAACAAAAAACTTCGCCCCTGAAAACAGGGACGAAGTAAAATAATCTCCGCGGTTCCACCCAAATTCCGATTAATAAAACCGGCACTCGAATACCTTTAACGCAGGCGAAACGATTCGGGTTTTTTACCCCCGAACAGCTGAAAGGCGGTCTCACTTAAAGTCGGTTTAGCGGGCTTACAGCCGGTGACCCGCATTCTCTTAAAACGTCACGTTTAAGCTAATGTCCTTCTCAACGCTTTTCTAAAAATTATAATACAACTTTATTTTATACGTGTCAAGTCTTTTTTGCTTGAATATGGGGCTTATATATGTTAAAATACTGTCGGTGATTAAATGATTTTTTCTAAAAAACCCACTTACGACTGGTTGGTTATCGGGCTTGGCAACCCGGGTATTCAGTATGAAAACACCCGCCACAACGTCGGCTTTATGACCGTTGACCTTTTTATAAAGGAAAACGGCGGCGAATTTAATAAGCACAAGTTTGAAGCAGTTTTTGGCGAGTGCAGTGTCGGCAAAAGCCGTGTTTTAGTTGCAAAACCGCAGACCTATATGAACAATTCAGGCCGCGCCGTTACCCAAATTGCCGCTTTTTACAAAATTCCGCTTGATAAGGTTATCATAATTTTTGATGATATTTCGCTTGATATCGGCAAAATAAGGATGAGAAGAAACGGCAGTCACGGCGGTCACAACGGTATGAAAGATATTATTGAGCTTTTCGGCAACAGTAATATTTACCGCATAAAAATTGGTGTAGGTCAAAAGCCCCACCCCGATTATGATCTGGCTGACTGGGTGCTTTCAAGATTTCCCGACAGCGACAAAGAAAACCTTGATGCCGCTTTAATAAAAGCCGCAAAAGCCACAAAGGAAATTATTTCAAGAGGTATTGATTCAGCAATGAATAAATACAATAATTAATATGAAATTTATAACTGATGCTTTAAAAAACGACAGCGATTATTCAGCCCTTTTAGGCGACTGTGAAAAAGGACGCCTGCCCACCCTTTGTACGGGACTTTCAAACGTGCACAAGGCGGCAATAATTTCAGCACTTCACAGCCAATTAAACCGCAAAATTGCTGTCATCACCCCATCTGATGCCACGGCAGATGCCATTTTGCAGGATTTAATTTCCCTTAAAATTAATGCCGTCAATTTTCCGTCAAGGGATTACTGCCTTTGCAATATGCAAGGGTATTCAAAAGAATATGAGCAAAAACGCACCGACACCCTGTCTAAGCTTTTAGGCGGGGGTTTTGACGTGCTTACTTTTTCGCTTGATGCCGCTTTGCAGTACACCCTGCCCCCCGAAAAGCTAAAGGCCGCAAACTTCACCCTTAAAAACGGTGACAGCATCTCTATTTCAGACCTTTGTGATAAGCTTTTAAACAGCGGATACGTAAGAAGTGAATTGTGTGAGGGTGTCGGGCAGTTTTCGGTCAGAGGCGGCATTTTCGACATTTTCCCTGTAAACTGTAAGGACCCTGTCAGAATTGAATTCTGGGGTGATGAGATTGACAGCATTTCGTTTTTTGACCCCGAAACACAACGCCGAAATGAAAATATTGACCTTATAGAAATTACCCCCGCGTGCGAGGTGCTTTTTAAACGTGATGAGCTTTTGTCTTCCCTTTCAAAGCTTTCAAAAAGCAAGAGCATAACCGAAAATCAGTCAAAACAAATTGAAAAAGATATAAACGCGCTTGAAAATGGCATTTCGATTCAGCCTGACCGTTATATTCCGCTGATTTTTAATACAACAATTTTTGATTATCTTAAAGACACGCTTATAATTTTATCTGACAGTATAAATATTTCCGAAAGGCTTAAAAGCATTTCTTCCCAGAACGAAATGGACACCGAAAGCCTTTTAGAGGATGGCTTTTTAAATAAAAAAACTGCAAAATTATGGCTTACAAAAGCAGAATTTTACTCTAACTGCGAAAAGGCCGTAATTATGGATAATTTTGCGCGCAACAATTATGAAATTGCGCCCAAAAACATTATTAATTTTAACTTAAAACGTTCAACTGCCTGGGGCGGTGATATAAACGTCTTACTTGAGGATATTTCATATATTCTTGAAAGCAAGGGCTGTGCCGTAATTTTAGCGGGCGAAAACCGCGCCGCAAAGGTGCTTACCGCTTCTTTACAGGAAAAAGGAATAAACGCTCTTTTAAGTGAAGACCCCGAAATTAAAGCAGGGGCGGTTTATGTTACAACAGGCGGGCTTTCAGACGGGTTTGAAATTCCGTCACAGCGGTTTATTCTTATAACCCACCGCTATATTGCCGCCGACCGCAAGCGCCTTAAAAAGAAAAACAAAAAAGGACAGGAAATCGGTTCACTTGATGAGCTTAAAAAAGGCGATTACGTTGTTCACGAAGCCCACGGTATTGGTATTTTTGACGGTATAAACCGCATTACAAACGGCGGTGTTACAAAGGATTATATCAAAATTAAATACGCTAAAAGCGACGTTTTGTACGTGCCTGTTACACAGCTTGATTTAGTGTCACGTTATATTGGTGCCGCCACTGAAGATTCCCAAATAAAAATTAACCGACTGGGTGGCAGTGAATGGCAAAAAACCCGCAAGCGTGTTAAAGCCGCGGTAAAGGATATGGCAAAGCAGTTGACCGCGCTTTATGCAAAACGAATGTCGGTAAAGGGTTATGCCTTTTCACCCGACACCGATTTACAAAATGATTTTGAACGCAGATTTGAATATGACGAAACCGATGACCAGCTGCGTTGCATTAATGAAATTAAAAACGATATGGAACGCGACGTGCCAATGGACCGCCTTTTGTGTGGTGACGTTGGATTTGGTAAGACCGAAGTTGCCCTTCGCGCCGCCTTTAAGTGCATAAGCGAAGGTAAGCAATGCGCACTTTTGGTGCCAACCACCATTTTGGCGCTTCAGCATTACAACACTATTGTGCGCCGTTTTGGTGAAATGCCGGTAACGGTTAAGCTTTTAAACCGTTTTGTCACACCCAAGCAACAGCAAAAAATAATAAGTGACCTTAAATGCGGAAGGCTTGATATGGTTGTGGGCACCCACCGCCTTATTTCAAAGGACGTAAGCTTTAAGGATTTAGGTCTTGTAATAATTGACGAAGAGCAGCGCTTTGGTGTTGCACAAAAAGAAAGGTTTAAGGAGCTCTACCCCGCTGTGGATATCCTGACCCTTTCTGCAACCCCAATTCCCCGCACCTTGAATATGGCGATGTCGGGTCTTCGCGATATGTCAAGCCTTGATGAAGCGCCGGGTGACCGTCACCCTGTGCAAACCTATGTTTTAGAGCAAAATATGGGCATTTTAATTGATGCCATAAGAAAAGAAATCCGCCGCGGCGGTCAGGTATATTATCTGCATAACTCTATTGACACAATTGACCGTTGTGCCGCTAGGCTTAAAGCCAAGCTACCCGATATTAATATAGGTATAGCCCACGGCAGAATGAGTGAAGATGAGCTTTCAAACGTGTGGCGACAGCTTATAGAGCACGAAATTGATCTGCTTGTCTGCACAACGATTATTGAAACAGGCGTGGACGTGCCGAATGCCAACACCCTTATAATTGAGAATGCCGACCGAATGGGGCTTTCACAGCTGCATCAGCTACGCGGACGTGTGGGTCGTTCTCCCCGACGTGCTTATGCTTATTTCTGCTTTACCCAAAATAAGCAGTTGAGTGATATCGCCGCAAAACGTCTTGAAGCAATAAGAGAATATACCGAATTCGGTTCGGGCTTTAAAATTGCAATGCGTGACCTTGAAATAAGGGGCGCGGGCAGTATTTTGGGCGGTGAACAGCACGGTAATATGGAATCGGTCGGGTATGATATGTACCTGAAGCTTTTAAGTGATGCCGTAAACGAAGAAAACGGCATTATGCCCGATGATGATATTCCCTGCACGGTTGACCTTAACGTATCGGCACATATACCCGAAAATTATATTGAATCATTACCCGCGCGCTTGGGTATTTATAAGCGCATTGCCGCAATAAGAAGCGATGACGACGCTTCTGACGTTATTGACGAGCTGTGCGACCGCTTTGGTGAGCCGCCGAAGGCCGTTATGGGACTTATTGATATTGCAATTTTGCGAAATAAGGCGGCTGACAATAAAATTGCCGAAATTACCGCAAACGGCAACCTTGCAATTTTAAAGATTAATTCCATTCAGCCTGAGGTTATGCATAAGCTTAGTGAAAAGTACGGTAACCGTTTTATGCTTAATGCGAGTGATAAACCGGTTTACATTATAAGGCTTTTAAAGAACCAGAATTTGTCCGATTTTGTGGGTGAACTGATAAATGCGCTTTAATTTATAAAATTTTAGTGGACTTTTTAAACAACTTAATATATAATAGGTATATTGTAAAAAATCTTCGGAGGATCAAAAATGAAGTTAATGAAAAATATCATTGCTGCCGTTATCGTGTTTGTTTTGGCATTTTCGGTAACAGGCTGCCACAAAAAAGATGAAATTGCCGTTACAGTAAACGGCTTTGAGTACACTTCAGCTTACTATTTGTGTGCTCTTATCAATGCTTACAGCGAAGGTCAAAGTGAAGTTCAAACCGCTTTGGGTGACAAGTTCACATCTGAAACTGACTTTTTTAAGCAGAAAATCGATGACAAGAAGTTTGACGTTTGGGTAAAGGACCGCGCAATTGACATTCTTGAAGAAATCGGCACTTATCAGAAGCTCTGCAAGGATGCCAAAATTGAGCTTAGTGACACACATAAGACCGAAGCCCAGAATATGGCCTTCTACACCTGGTATTATTACGGCTATGCACAGCTGTTCGAACCCAACGGCGTAAGCTTTGATACCTATTCAAAATTCACAACCGACAGCTATTACGCAAATCTTTATTTCGAACACCTTTACGGCGAAAAGGGTGAAAAAGAAATTGCAAGCGCTGACGTTGAAGCAAAGCTTTATAAGGACTTTTTAATTGCCGACCTTCTTGACGTTACCTTCTCAAGCGAAAAAGATACCGAAAAAACAGAAATCAAAGCAAAGCTTGATGGTTACCTTAAAGACCTTCAGGACGGCAAAAAGACCTTTGAAGAGGTTTATAACGATTATAATAAGGTAGAAGAAGAAAAAGAAGAAGAGCATGACCACGACCACGAAGAAGCCGAGGGCGAAGACAAGACTGAGGATAAAACCGAAGACGATACCAAGGAAGAACCCAAACCCCTTGATGAGCTCGCACAGGTTATAGGTGCAAAGGATACCGGTTATGACCACGATTACTTCGATGAAATTTCAAAAATGGCTACCGATGAAATCAAGCTTATTGAAAAGAAGGAAAAAGCAGGTTATATTTTAGTTGTTAAAAAGGATATTAAGGCTGACCCCTACTATCGCGATAATATGGACCTTACTGTTCGCCATCTTTTAAAGGATGATGAATTCAATAAGGATATGGCAAAGCTTTTCAAGGATGCAAAAACCGACGTAAGCAGCTATGCAGTTAACCGCCTTAAAGTTAAGAAAATTAAAGAACCCGAATATTCATAATAAAAAGCACCCTTTAGGGTGCTTTTTTAGTTATGATTGCTATTGGCAAGTTTTGATGCAGCGCAGTTATGAAGTGCTTCGCATCGTTATTTTTAAAAAACCGACTGCGTAAAACTAAACGTTACACAGTCGGTTAAAACATTTCAATATTCATTTTTTAAAAATTCTTCTTTCGTTTTTCCGTTTTTAATACCAAATGCGGCATCTACATATCAAGGGGCGTTCCCCTAGTTAAAATCTTATTTTACGGATCAAACCTCTTTAAAGTTAAATTGTACATTGGAATCACCCTTACAGTTTATTTAATGGAATAAATTCTTATTTTCATTAAAATCACCGAACTTTTATATATGTAATCTTTTCAGATTCATAATTAACTGTACATTGGTCTCACCTTAACATTTTATTTTTTGATAAAATAAATTCTAACTTTCATAAAGCATCACCGGGGGTTTATAATCTGTCAAATCCTTTTGGAAAAAACTAAACTATTTGAAAACTCTTCCCGCCTTTATTAAAAATTTTTAAGACCATATTAACATTTAAAAATTATATTTTATAAAGTCCCTTTCGGGCCCGCTTAAATATCAAAACCAAAATTTCTGCTTTTAAACCAAGTTCTTTCTCACAACACCCATTTTTAAAGATTTAAAAGCCCACAAACTTAAAATTTTGTTATTTAAGTGTTCTTACTTCATTGGAATCACGCCTTTCAATTTATTTGAAAAACCTTTCAGGTGGAGTTAAGTCTTTCATTTTTTTGACTCCTCCTTTCTTTTTCTGTCTTCATTATAATGTATAATGCACAAATTGTCAATAAAAAGTTGATAACTTTTGTGAATTTTTACAAATTGTTCAAAAAATCTATTCTTTTTTAGTCACTTGTGATAAAATAAAAACCGTAAAAGGGATAAAATTAAACCCTTTTGAATTTTTTGAAAACCAAAACATAAAATATATTTTAAGGAGCAAATTTAAAAATGGCAGATATGAACAAGGATTATAACCCTGACTTAATAAGCCTTACCAACGACGAAGGCAAGGAATTCACCTTTGAGGTGCTTGACGCAATTGAAACTGATGAAGCAAGATACCTGGCACTTCTTCCCACTTATGATGACCCCAAGAAGATGCTTGAAGAAAGCGGCGAGCTTGTAATTCTTAAGGTCGGCGAAGAAGACGGCGAAGAATATTATTATGAGATTGAAGACGATGATGAATATGAAACCATCGCTGATGCATTCATCGACCGCCTCGAAGACTTTTTTGAAATTGATAACAAATAATAACTTTGCCTTTCGGTTTTAAAAAGTCGCAACGCCGAGGACGTACAGCAAGTACTTTGAGGTGCCAATATCATTTTTTATTAAATAAATCAAGATTTTTTGCTTTTGGCGAAGGCGCGAAACCTTTTAAATAAAGCAAGATTTTTGCATTTTAAGGAAGTCGCAGCACCGCAGACGTACATTAAGTACTTCAAGGGGCTAAGACAAACTTAAAATCAAAAAGATTATTTATTTCCCTGTGTTGTGCGCGAATGTGCGCTTATATAACCCTACACTTTTAATTTTTGGGGCAATACTCTCGCGTGCCGGGCCTGCAGACCTCCCGCGGCTGTGCCGAGTTCGGAAGAAGGGAGCGCGAAGTCACGCGGTGTGCACCCACCTGCTTTTCTGCAGGTTATCTTTAAGTGCCTTACGGCAACATGGGGAAACCGTTTAAGTTAAAAAGCACTCAACAAATTGTTGAGTGCTTTTGTTATATAATCTGCTTTATATATGATATGACCAATAATATCAAAATGCCGACAACCACGAAAACTATATGGTTAATTATATTTCTTTTTTTCTCGGCTTTTTCATCAACTTCAGGTGGTTCGACATACACATCTTCAATTTTTTTGAGTTGGTCAACAGTAAAATGCGCGCGACATTCGGGGCATTCAAATTCCTTCCAAATGAATTTTACATCACCTTCAATCATAATATCCGAAAAATCGAAATCAAAATCTTTGGCTTCGGTAGAGTTTGAATTTACCACCTTTGAAACTTTAACTGTTTTAAGTATGTTTGCGCAATGTGGACATTTGTGCTTAGTCAAAGAAATATATTTAATGTCATTATTAAAATATTTAATTCCTCTGCCCATAACATATCACCCCAACAAATTCGACACGGACAATCGAGACCGCCTGTCCCTACGCAATATTATTTTAAACTATATAACTCCTCTGAAAAACAGACCGCGGGTGTATTTACAGTCAGGCTCGTAACCGTTTTTATAGGCCGAAATAACCTCAGCCACACGGTCCTTGCTTTCGTTAGTAAAATAAAGAATTTGAAAATCAAGGTTTTTCATACCCGACTGCTTATCGGCAAGCCACACGGGAACAGAATTTAAAAGCTCGCTGTAGCCCATACGGCATCTTATGGGAAATTCAATTCCCTTTCGGTCGGTTATTTTGCCGTTTTTATCACATTCAGCACAAGATTTACCATTTTTAATGGGACAGTTTTTAAACAGCATAAGCGGTATATTACCATAGCTTATAATACCCTTTTCTATCGGGGAGTTTAAAGTGACGGCATCGGTTAAAAGCATTTCATTTGACAAAACTGCCGCACTGCAGCCAAGTGATGACACCGCCGAAGCCGAATAACCGTTATAAACGTTAAGCCCCGTATCGGCCATAATTTCAAAACCACAGTCTTTCGCAATTTTAACTGCCGACAAATTACCGCAAAGGGCGGTGCTGACACCCTGCGCTTTATAATGCTCAAGCCTTTTTACAATTGCCGCTTCACTTAAAATTCCGCGCGGAATTTCAACAATAGTTCTAACCTTTTCCATAACAGGAAAATCTTTTTCAAGCGGTAAAATAATAGCTGATATACCCGATAAATCATCGGGTATTTGGTCGGCATTTTCAAGACGGATATATGTTTGTAACTGTTTAGATTTATATTCAGAAGGTTTATCACTGCCGAAAATAAAATTAACCCGTTCCCGCCTACATTCTCCGCGCTTTTGTGATAATGCTTCCACCGCATTTCGCCTTAGCTCGTTAAGCTCACCTGCGCGCAAGAATAAACCATCATCTAAAGTAACATTACTATTATTCAAATAATACGGTGTACCACCAAATTTGTTAAGATTTTTAAGCACACTTTCAATATCTGCGGCTTTGTTTTGCGCCTTATCGGGCACAGAACCACTTACCGAAACGGTATTTTCACCGTCGGTTAAGGTAAGACAAATTTCTTGACCGGTTTTAGCGGTAAAAGAAATATCAACCGCCACAGACCGAAGCTCATTACGGTAAATTTCGTGTAAAACGGGGAACGCCTTATCGGCAGATATAACGTCTTCTTTTGTGCGGATGCCGAACATATCGCGACCAAGCTTATTTTCAAGATAACCGTTCGTAAAGCCCGAACGCGAAAAAACGTTTTGCAATGTTTGGGAAAGTGAGCTGTCAACAATACCGTCATAAAGTGCTGTTTTGCAGGCTTTTGTGGCGGCGGCAACATATTCGGGGCGCTTCATTCTGCCTTCAATTTTAAATGAGCGCACACCTATATTGTATAAATCGGTTAAATGCTCAACCAACGATAAATCCTTAAGGCTTAAATCATAGCCTGTACCGTTTTCAGTTTTAAAGGGCAAACGGCAAGGACCTGCACACAAACCGCGGTTACCACTGCGCGAGCCAAGATATGCCGACAAAAGGCACTGCCCCGACACCGACATACACAAGGCACCGTGAACAAACACTTCAACAGTTAACTCAAGCCCGTTTGCTACCCTGCAAAATTCTTTTAAATCTTCAAAGGACATTTCCCTTGCCGCTACCACCTGGGTAAAGCCTAACTCCTTAAGCAGAGGCAACGCCGACGGGGTGTGAATTGACATTTGTGTTGATGCGTGAAGCGGTAATTCGGGTAATAATTTATGTAATACGGTTGCAAGACCCAAATCCTGCACGATTACACCGTCAATGCCAAAATTATAAGCATTTTGTGCAAGTGCGACCGCGTCGGTCATTTCGCTGTCTTTAATTAAAATGTTAAGGGTAAGATATGCCTTTACCCCGCGTATATGACAATATTCAATTGCTTTGCCAAGCTCAAAGCTGCCGAAATTTTCTGCATTTCTGCGGGCCGAAAAGTCCTTCGCACCAAAGTAAACCGCATCTGCACCGCTTCTTACAGCGGCTATCAGCATTTCTTCATTACCGACGGGAGCCAGAATTTCAGCATCCTGTATTTTTTTCACGGGGTATCACCTGCCTTTTAATATATAATACATTAAAACTTTAAAAAAGAAAAGGGTTTTTTCTTTACAATAAAATATCATTTTGATATAATAGTAAAAAACAAATAAAGAAGGTCTTTATATGAAATATTTGGTTTTACTTTGTGACGGTATGGCTGACGAGCCGTATTCCGCGCTTGGAAACAAAACCCCGATGGAGCTTGCAAACAAGCCTTTAATGGATAAGCTTGCCAAGGTTTCTGAAGTGGGTATGTGCAAAACAGTTGCCGACGGCTTAAAACCGGGCAGTGACGTTGCAAATTTGTCAGTTATGGGTTATGACCCGCTTGTGTGCTATACAGGCCGTTCACCTTTAGAAGCGGCTTCTATCGGTGTTGAGCTTAAGGACACCGACGTTGCGCTTCGTTGTAATATTGTAACCCTTTCAGATGAAGAAAATTATGAAGATAAAACCATGGTTGACTATTGCGCAGGTGATATTTCCACCGCAGAAGCACACGAAATTATTAAAACCGTGGAAGAAAAGCTTGGCAACGACATTTATAAATTTTACGGCGGGGTAAGCTACCGCCATTGTCTTGTTGTGCAAAACGGCACAACCGAGCTGGGCGAAATGACACCGCCCCACGATATAAGCGGCAGGGTTGTAGGCGAATATTTAAGCAAAAGCGAAAATGCCGCACCGCTTATTGATTTAATGAAAAAAAGCTATAATATACTTAAGGACCACCCCGTTAACCTTAAGCGCCGTGAAAAGGGCCAAAACGAAGCAAACTCTATCTGGCTTTGGGGTGAAGGCAGAAAACCCGCACTTCAGAATTTTGAAAACAAAAACGGTGTAAAGGCCGCTGTTATCAGCGCGGTTGACCTTTTAAAGGGTATTGGCATTTGTGCTGAAATGCTCACCCCCGAGGTTTTGGGCGCAACCGGTTATCTTGACACAAATTTTGAAGGCAAGGCCGATGCTGCAATAAATGCTTTTAAAGATGGTTGTGATTTGGTTTATCTTCATTTTGAAGCCCCCGACGAATGCGGTCACCGCGGTGAAGCCCAAAACAAGGTGAAAGCCATTGAAGAAATTGAAAACCGTGCATTTGTATCAATTTTTGATTATCTTGAAGGCTGTGGCGACGATTTCAGAATTTTAATTATGCCTGACCATCCCACACCCCTTAACACCAAGACACATTCCTCAAAGGCTGTACCCTATCTTATTTATGACAGCCGACGTAAAATTAAGGGTGTTGAAAGCCTTAACGAAAAGAACGCTGAAAGCACCGGATATTTTATAGCACACGGTCCCGACGTTATGGATAAATTGCTTGAAAAAATTTAAAATTTTACGTTTTTCCGTAATTAAAAAAATAACATATTTTGTGCTTTATGTAAACCAAGTAAACCTAAAAGGTTATCCAACTTATCCACCGACATATTAACATTTTTAAAGCTTATAGAACGAAAAATCAAGCTTTTGGGGTGTTTTTCGGTGGATAACTCTGTGGATAAGTTGAAAAACTCACAATTTGTTAATAATTTTGTTTTAAAATTATGTTAATCTGTTCGCGGTTTTTCGACATCTTTTTTATTACCAAAAAACAGCAGATTTTACCAAGGAGTCTTCACATTTTGAAAAGAATAAAACTTAAAGACAGAATTCTTCCCCCTTACACCAAAGGGGAGGAAATTTTTAATATGGTGTCCCACATTTCGGGCGGTGGCTTAGGTGTTATTATGGCCGCCCTTTGCATTGTAAAAGCATTTATAAATGCCGACGCTTTTCAAATTGTCAGCGCGTTTATTTACGGCATTTCTATGATAGTGCTTTACACCATGTCAAGCATTTACCACGGGCTTGTACCCATCACCGCGAAAAAGGTGTTTCAGATAATTGACCACTGTGCAATCTTTATTTTAATTGCAGGCACCTATACACCAATTGCACTTTGCAATTTGCGCGAATATAACCCCTTTATCGGTTGGGGACTTTGCGGCTTTGTGTGGGCAATGGCAATTTTAGGTGTGGTATTTAACGCAATTGACCTTAAAAAATACAGCGTTTTTTCAAATATCTGTTACATTGCGGTCGGTTGGTGTGTTCTTTTTGTTTTAAAGCCGCTTTTAAACGCAATTGAAGCCGCCGGCTTCTGGTGGCTTTTAGCGGGCGGTATCGCTTACACCATCGGCGCAGTATTTTACGCAGTTGCCGCTAAAAAGAAAACCAAATATATTCATTCTGTCTTCCATCTTTTTGTTGTGGCAGGCAGTGTTTTACAGTTTGTTTCGGTTTTCTTTTATGTTTTAATTTAATCAGGGCACAATAAATCAGAGGTGTTTAAAATGAAAAGCATTGATGAAATTAGAGAAATTTTTAAAGCCGACCGTTTTGCAACCGAAAACGGCGCAGTAATTGATGAAGTGGGTGAAGACTGGGCGGTTTGCAGCTTGGAAATTTGCCCTAGCCACAAAAATGCCGCAGGCGGTGTTATGGGTGGTGTACCCTTTATGCTGGCAGACTTTGCCTTTGCGGTTGCTACAAACCACGAGGTTATGCGCACAGTGTCCCTTTCATCAACCATTTCCTTTTTGGGTGTTGCAAAGGGAAATCGACTTATTGCAAAAGCCGAATGTGTTAAATTTGGTCGTGCCACCTGCTATTACACCGTTCATATAACAGATGAGCTTGGTACCAAAGTGGCTGAGGTTGTGTTCACAGGCTTTAATAAACAATAACCAAGGGAAGTGAAAAATTTGACAACCGTTGAATTTCTATACCGCTGTCCGACTGAAAATATCTTATCGGCTTTAGCCTTAAAGCCTGATAAGATTATTTTTATAGGCAAACAAATTGACAATAAAAGCGATATCTATACCCGCTTTATTAAATCAAAATCACCAAGCACTAAATGTGAATTTATATATACCGACACTGATGAGCTTTATAACCTTATCGACATTTTAACCGATATTGTAAAAGGCGAAAATGAGCTTATTTTTGATTTGACCGGCGGTGAAGACCTGTTGCTTACCGCTTTTGGTATTGTTCTAGAGCGTTATAACGCAAAGCAAAACATTACTGCCGCGCGTTTTGAGGTTAAAAGTAATAGGTTATTATTGTGGAAAAACAATCAAAAAACCGAAAAGACGACAACCGCTTCCCTTTCGGTAAGTGAGCAAATAGCTCTTCACGGCGGTATGATAATTCAAAACCCGACCGATGAAATTTATTTAAATCAAAAAACTGCGCCTGTAATTGATTCGCTTTGGTCGGTCTTTAAAACCGATAAGCATTACAACACAAACGTTAAGCTTTTGCAGCGCGCAATGAAGCTTGACCAGGATAGCCGTTACCTTTTTGCAAGCATAAATATTGACGAATTTAAATCAAAGGAAACGGATGAGCGCACCTGCGGCTGGCTTATTGAGTTTTTAGAGTTTTTGAAAGACGGAGGAATAATTGATTTATTAAATGTTACAAATACTAGAATTACGTTTTCTTTTATAAGCCAAACCGCAAAGGAACTTTTAGAAAAATCGGGAAACATTCTTGAAATGAAGGTGTATAAAACCGCAAGCGAAATTAAAAATCAAAGCGGTGCGCCTTATTATACCGATTTATTGCGCAGTGTTATTATTGACTGGGACGGTAAAATGGGAAGCAACAAAACCGGCGACACCAAAAACGAAATCGACTGCATTTTTATAAAAAACCTTATCCCTGTTTTTATTTCCTGCAAGGGTGGCGACATTGATGAAGCCGAGCTTTATAAATTAGATGCCGTTGCCCGCCGTTTTGGCGGTAAATATGCCAAAAAAGCGCTTATATCCGCAAATCACGGCAAGGATGAAATCTCTGCCGCATATTTCAGAAAACGTGCCGAGGATATGAACATTGCCCTTTTTGAAAACGTGCATTTATTAAATGAAACCGATTTTGCAAATATTATTAAAACATTAGTATAATATAAACCCCGTTTTTGCTTGAAAAAAACGGGGTTTTAAGTTATAATGCCTTTGGTGATTTTATGAGAATGCGAAAAAAGAAATATTTAAACGAAAGATTAGAGGCTGTAAGCAATAATCTTTTTACAATAAATATTGATGACCGCAACTTTAACACAGCGGTTGAGGAAAAAGAATATATCGACTTTAAAAAAATTTTCAAAAACGATAACCCGATTTACCTTGAAATTGGCTGCGGCAAGGGTAAATTTGCCTGCGAATATGCCAAAAGCCACCCCGAAATTAATTTGATTGCGGTTGAAAAAACCGCAAACGTTATTGTCGGGGCTTGCGAAAATGCACAGAAGGAAAATATTGAAAACCTTTATTTTATCGGCGGCAGCGCAGAATATCTTCCCCGCTTTATCGCGCCCGACAGCATTGACCGCATTTTTCTTAATTTTTCCTGTCCGTTTCCCAAAAAGGCTTACGCCGCACACCGCTTGACCCACAGAAGGTTTTTAAAAATCTATAAATTGCTTCTCAAAAAAGGGGCAGAAATTCACCAAAAAACCGATAATATGCACTTTTTTGAATTTTCAATTGAAGAATTTTCACAGTCGGGTTTTGCGCTTAAAAACGTTACCTTTGACCTTCATAGCAGCGGTTTTGAAGGCAATATTGTCACCGAATACGAAGCCCGTTTTTCAAGTCAGGGCTTTCCCATTTACCGTTTAGAGGCTTATTTAGGAGAAGATAATGACTGATTTTAATATTGAAAAAATTGTACCCCTTTGCAGCGAATTTGGCATCACATTAGATGACGACAAAATTAAAAAGCTTAACCTTTACGGCAATTTATTGCTTGAGTGGAACGAGAAAATTAATCTCACCGCAATAACCAACCCCGAAGACGTTTTATATAAGCATTTTTACGACTGCATTTTGTTTTTTAAGCACAACGACGTGCCCCAAAACGCAAAAATTATTGACGTCGGCACAGGGGCCGGCTTTCCGGGCATGGTGCTTAAAATTGTGCGCGATGACCTGAATGTAACCTTGCTTGACAGCCTTAATAAACGCATCAACTTTTTAAAGGACGTAATTGAAAAATGTGACCTTAAAAATATTGAAGCCATTCACAGCCGCGCAGAAGATGGCGGTAAAAACCCGCTTTATCGTGAAAAATATGATATTGCCTGCGCACGTGCGGTTGCAAATATGCCCGTTTTGTTGGAATACTGCACCCCGTTTGTTAAGGTTGGCGGAAGATTTATTGCAATGAAAGGCCCCTCAGCAAGTGAAGAAGTTGCCCTTTGCAGTAACGCAATTAAGGTTTTAAAAATGGAAAAACCGCAAATTATATGCGAAAAGCTTCCAAATGATGACCCCAGAACCTTTGTTATATTTAAAAAAATATCGCAAACCCCGCCAAAATACCCCAGAAACAGCGGTAATATTTCAAAACAGCCCTTATAAACGGGCTGTTTTTTGTTTTTTTGTGCCGAAATTACCCGACGTGTTTTTCTTTACATTTCTTTTTACCGTTTATATACTTAAACCAAAGAGGTGTTTAAATGTATACTTTATGGGAAAAAAAGCTTTTAATGTTAAAGCCCGATGATATAAAGCCGTCAAGGCATCAGCCAAGAAAAAGCTTTGATGAATATGAGCTGAAGCTTTTGGCCGACAGCATACAGTCAAGCGGTATTATTCAGCCGCTTGCAGTGCGCAAAGGCCTTGACGGTAAATATGAAATTATTGCGGGTGAGCGCCGCTTTCTTGCCGCAAAAATGGTGGGGCTTCGCCGAATTCCCTGTGTTTTACATAACACCGATGATAAAACCGCCGCGATATATTCTATAATGGAAAACCTGCAACGGCAGGATTTAACCTTTTTTGAAGAAGCCGAGGCCATAAACCGACTTATTATAAATTTTTCAATGTCACAGCTTGAAATTGCTTCACGCTTAGGGTTGGCACAGTCAACTCTTTCAAACAAATTACGGCTTTTAAGACTTAATGAATCCCAACGCGAAAGAATAACCACCGCACGGCTTACCGAAAGGCACGCCCGCGCATTATTACGCCTTGACGGAGATGAACGCGAAGCGGCACTTAACCATATAATTGCAAACGGACTTAACCTTAAGGAAAGCGAAGAATATATTGAAGATATTTTAAACCCGAAAGAAGTCGAAAAAGCACCCGAAAAACCGATAAGAAAATATGCCATAAGCGACGTGCGGCTTTTTTACAACAGTCTTTCAAAGCTTGTAAATACCCTGCAAAACGCAGGACTTACCGCCAAAACCCGCAAATATGAAAATGATAAATATATTGAATACAAAGTAAGAATTTCAAAAAACACACCCACCGATAACTCTTGTGAACAGCTTAAAATTTGCTGATTTAAGAATTTTATTTCTTAATTCATATAATCATCCCCCCTTAACCCATAAAGACCGCACACCCCGTGCGGTCTTTATGGGTTTTATATCTTCAAATTATAGTTTGTCGGGATGTTAAATTGGCGGCACATCGTAGGGACAATTCACGAATTGTCCGAAAATAATAGTTAATCGCAACGGGCGATTCGTGAATCGCCCCTACGGGTAATATCAATTAAATTATAGATTATTTACATCCGTCACGGAGCGACACCTAAC
>JAZNOE010000056.1:0-32497 GCA_045580625.1 Acutalibacteraceae bacterium
ATTATAGTTTATCGCTCTGTTTAATTGGCGGCACGTCGTAGGGACAATTCACGAATTGTCCGAAATAATAGTTAATCGCAACGGGCGATTCGTGAATCGCCCCTACGGGTAATATCAATTAAATTACAGATTATTTACATCCGTCACGGAGCGACACCTAACCTCTTCACTATTACCTCTTACCTCGCGTCAGCGATAAACCCCAATTTGTTTTATTATCTATTATCAAAAAACGGCTTTGCCCCCAAGGGCAAAGCCCTTAAATTTTTACTTGCTTTCAATTTTTTCTTTACCGCCCATATAAGGTTGTAAAGCTTTAGGAATTGAAATTGTATACTTTTCACCGTCGAACGAAAGGTTGTTTTCAAGGAAAGCAATTAACATTCTGGGCGGAGCAACAACAGTGTTGTTAAGTGTGTGCGCAAGGTACTTTTTGCCGTCTGCACCCTTAACGCGAATGCCTAAACGGCGCGCCTGTGCATCGCCGAGGTTGGAGCATGAGCAAACTTCAAAATATTTCTGCTGTTTGGGTGACCAGGCTTCAATGTCGTAAGATTTTACCTTTAAGTCTGCAAGGTCGCCTGTGCAGCATTCAAGTGTACGAACGGGAATATCCATGCTTCTGAAAAGCTCAACAGAATAGTTCCACATTTTGTTGAACCATTCCATGCTTTCTTCAGGCTTGCAGATAACTATCATTTCCTGCTTTTCAAACTGATGAATACGGTAAATGCCGCGTTCTTCAATACCGTGTGCGCCCTTTTCTTTTCTGAAGCAGGGTGAATAGCTTGTTAAGGTTAAGGGAAGCTTTTCTTCTGCGGTGATGGTGTCAATGAACTTACCAATCATTGAATGCTCGCTTGTGCCGATAAGATAAAGGTCTTCGCCTTCGATCTTATACATCATAGCGTCCATTTCTTCAAAGCTCATAACACCGGTTACAACGTTGCTTCTTATCATATAAGGGGGAATACAATATGTAAAGCCCTTATCTATCATAAAGTCACGCGCATAAGCGAGCACTGCAGAATGTAAACGCGCAATGTCGCCCATAAGGTAATAAAAGCCTTCGCCCGCAACCTTGCCTGCGGCTTCCTTATCAATACCGTCAAAGGCTGCCATAATGTCGGTGTGGTAGGGAATTTCAAAAGCGGGAACGGTTTTTTCGCCGTATTGTGTAACTTCAACGTTTTCGCTGTCATCTTTACCGACAGGCACACTGTCATCCACAATGTTCGGAATCTTCATCTGAATTTCCAAAACCTTTTTGGCAAGCTCGTCTTCTTTAACTTCCAAAGCCTTTAATTCCTCGGCCTGTTCGGTAACAAGGCGCTTGGTGGCTTCGGCCTCTTCACGTTTGCCCTGTGCCATAAGCACACCAATTTGCTTACTTACCTTATTACGGTTTGCGCGAAGCTCGTTTGCGCGGTTGTTAACGGCGCATTTTTCGTTGTAAAGCTCAATAATTTCATCAACCAAGGGAAGCTTTGAATCCTTAAACTTCTTTTTAATGTTTTCTTTAACCAACTCGGGGTTATCACAAATAAATCTGATATCCAGCATTTTTTCTCCTCCAAAGGACATAATATACGTGGTGATTATACCACATATAAAAAATTATGTCAAACCGAAAGGGAATAAAAAATGGAAAATTTTAAAAAGGTTACCAATAAAACCGAAATGCGACTTGAAAACATAGAAAAACCGCCTGCAACTGCCGAACAGCAGGTTAACTGCTATGGTACCTATGAAATTCAGCCTACTGCTGACAGGGAAGATATGTACCCTGCAATAGCGCAGGGCTTTAATAAGAATATCATAAAAACCGACCGTGAAAACGAAGAAAGGCGCGATAACGCCCGAAAAAGTGGTAAAAAGTATCAGTAATTCTTGACAAAACAGACGGCAACATTTATAATATACAGGTAAAAATTTGTTTTTCTGGAGGAAAAATTATTATGATTAGTGCCGGCGATTTTAGAAATGGCGTAACTTTTGAAGAAGATGGCAACGTGTTGCAGGTTATTGAATTCCAGCACGTTAAACCCGGTAAGGGCGCCGCTTTTGTTAGAACAAAGACCAAGAACGTTATCACAGGTGCGGTTATTGAAAAATCTTATAACCCCACCGCAAAGTTCCCCACCGCTTTCATTGAAAGAAAGGATATGGAATATTCTTACGCTGATGGCGATATCTATAACTTTATGGATATGGAAACCTATGAATTGGTTCCCATCAACGCAAGCGATTTAAGCGATAACTTCAAGTTTGTTAAGGAAAATATGGTTTGCAAAATTTTGTCCTACAAGGGCAAGGTTTTCGGTGTAGAACCCCCCACATTTGTTGAATTACAGATTACTCAGACCGACCCCGGCTTTGCAGGCAACACAGCTACCAATGCTACCAAGCCCGCAACCCTTGAAACCGGTGCTGAAATCCGTGTGCCCCTTTTCATCAACGAAGGCGATATGGTTCGTATTGACACCCGCACCGGCGAATATATGGAACGCGCTTAATTTATCGGAGGTATTTTAACAATGGATATTTGCGAAAAGATTGCTTATATTAAAGGCTTGGCTGAAGGCCTCGGAATTGAAGACACCACCAAAGAAGGTAAGGTTTTAAACGCTATTATCGATCTTTTGGAAGACATTACAGAAGAAATTTGCGACATCGAAGACGGCTGTGATGAGCTTATGGAACAAATCGATGCTGTAGACGAAGACCTTTCTGCTTTGGAAGACATTATCTATGAAGATGATGACGATTGCGACTGCTGCGATTGTGATGACTGTGACGATTGCTGCGACTGCGATGACGAGGTTTATGAAATTGAATGCCCCGCTTGCAATGATATCATCTATCTCGACGGTGAAATGTTAGAAGAAGAGGGTATGATTTGCCCCAACTGCGGCACCGAGCTTGAGTTTGATTTTGACGGTTGTGACTGTGACTGCTGTGACTGCGAAGAAGCCGAAACCGAAGAATAATTCTTAAAAATTGAAAGCCGCGCCTTGAAGCGCGGCTTTTTGTATATGAGGTATTTTATTATGAAAAAAAGCAAAATAATTGCAATTGCTGTTTTGGCAGTAATTTTTGTAACTGTTTTTACCTTAATGCTTACGGGTGCGCTTTCAGGTATCGAGCCTGGGGTAGGCAAGCCGATTTTGCACGAACTTTTAAACCCTAAGGCCGAAATGAGTGAATTTATGCACCACTTCACCATTTTTGGCGATACCGTTTTAGACGTGTTTATCATTGCTGTTTTGGTGTTTTTGCCAATGACAACAAAGCAGGTGGGTGTTCCCGTTGCGGCAAGCGCAATTGTGTCAACCGTTTTAAATAAGGTTATAAAAGCAATTGTTGCCCGTCCACGTCCCGAAGAGGCATTCCGCCTTTTGGAAATTCACAGCCCCAGCTTCCCCAGCGGTCACGCAATGAATAATGCCGCAATTTATATTGCAATAATGATGTGTCTTTTGCCCCTTTGCAAGGCTAAATGGCAAAAGGCGGTTGTAATTGTAATTTTCACACTTATTCCGCTTATTATCGGTGTTACACGCGTTTACTTTAACGTGCATTATGCTTCTGACGTGGTTTGCGGCTGGTGTTTGGGTGCTATTACAGCACTTGTTATGACCGAGCTTGTAAAACCAGGTCTTACAAATTTTTCAAAGCTTAAAAAGGGTGCTTAAGATGAATATTACAAAGCCCACACTTCAGTATGATGTGATAAGTGAAAATAAACAGGGTATTCCTGTTATAGTTGTGGCGGGTGGCTCTTCTGCAAGAATGGGTAAGAACAAACAGCTTATCGAAATATGCGGTCTGCCCGTGCTTGTGCGCACGCTTAAGGCTTTTCAGAATTGTGAAAGCATTTCAAGTATAATTCTTGTTGCTGCCCAAAGCACAGTGCTCCAGTATCAAAGGCTTTGCGACACTTATATGCTGACTAAAGTCAGTGATATTGTTGTTGGCGGAGCTAACCGTCAGGAATCGGTGCTGTGCGGCATTAAAGCTTTAAGTGAGCAAGATAATTGCGTACTTATCCACGATGGCGCACGTCCGCTTGTAACAAACGATATTATTGAACGTGTAATAAAAGGACTTGAAAATTATTCTGCAGTAACCCCTGCAATTATGGTTAAAGATACGGTAAAAAGGGTTGACGAAAACGGCGTTGTGGTTGAAACCTTAAAGCGTGACGAGCTTGTTCAGGTACAGACACCCCAAGGGGTTAAGGTGCGTGAATATCTTTGTGCACTAGAAGGTAAGGACCTTGCCCTTTTTACTGATGACGTTTCAATTTTTGAAGCCGCAGGCGCAAGGGTACTGACCGTTTTGGGTGATTATAAAAACATTAAAATTACCACACCCGAAGACGTGGCAGTGGCAGAAGCTTTTCTTAAGGGGGATATTTCGGAATGAGAATAGGTCACGGTTATGACGTGCACAAATTTTGTGATAACAGAAAGCTTATTATCGGCGGGGTAGATATTCCATACGAAAAGGGGCTTTTGGGTCACAGTGATGCCGACGTTTTGCTTCACGCGGTAAGTGATGCACTTTTAGGTGCGGCGGCGCTTGGTGATATCGGCAAGCATTTTCCCGACAATTCAAACGAATTTTTAAATATTGACAGCCGCATTTTACTTAGAAAAGTGGTTGGGCTTTTAAAACAAAACGGTTATAAGGTTGGGAATATTGACGCAACCGTAATTGCACAAAAGCCCAAAATGGCACCGTTTATTCTGCAAATGCGACAAAACATTGCCGACGACTGCGGCATTGATGTTGGTTTTGTAAATGTTAAAGCCACTACTGAAGAGGGGCTTGGCTTTACAGGGGAATTATTGGGTATTTCAGCCCACGCGGTTTGTATAATTGAGTAATTTTTTTAAAAGCTTCATCATATCCTTTACCGAGGGGATATGATGAAGTTATATTTGATATTTACCAAAAAGGGACTGGCCGTTGTTTTGTCACTTATTATAACTGCGTTTATTTTGGTTGGTTGGTTTTCCACAGTAAAGCTTGGGCTTATTGACGGCACTACACACCAAAAACGTATGGAATATTTAGCTTCACTTAATTTAAAGGTGAACGAAAATGCCGTTTTGGTGAAGCAGACAAGACTGCCCGAAAAAATTGAAGGCTTTGCTTTGGAATATAATAAAATTCAGCAAAAAGCGGGCTTTGATTTGGAAGATTTCCGCGGAAAAGCCGTAACGGTTTACCGTTATGAGCTTTCTGATAATCCCACAAAAGCCGTCAGTATTTTTGTTTGTAACGGCAAAATAATCGCAGGGGATATAACCGACAATTTAAATGGTAAAATTTCGTCTCTTATAAAGGAAAAATGAATGAAACAAGAACGATTTGACAAAATAATATCAACACAATTTAATATTTCGCGCAAGGATGCGCGAATTGCTATAAAACGGGGCAAAGCAACCCTTGACGGCAAGGTGTTGCGGGATTTCGGTGCGCTTGTTAATCCCGATGCACACATCACCTTTAACGGACAAGCCTGCAACTATAAAAAGTACGTTTATATTCTGATGAACAAGCCAAAGGGTGTTTTATCAGCAAGCAGTGACAAGAAAAAACAGACGGTGGTTGACTTGGTGCCCGAAGCCTTAAAACGAAACGGTCTTTTTCCCGTAGGCAGGCTTGATAAGGACACCACGGGATTTTTAATTATCACCGATGACGGCGAATTCGCACACAAGGCAATTTCACCAAAATATGAGGTTTATAAAAGCTATATTGTAACCCTTGACGGCACACTTAACGAAGAAATGGTAAAGACTTTTGCTGATGGCATAACACTGGTTGACGGTACCGTTTGCAGAAAGGCCGAGCTTCAGATTTTAAGCGAAAATACCGCGCGGGTTAAGATTTGCGAGGGCAAATATCACCAGATAAAAAGAATGTTTGGCGTTGTGGGTCTTGGTGTCAATGAGCTTAAGCGTGAGGCAGTTGGCGGCCTTTCTTTGCCAAATAATTTGGGTGAAGGGGAGTGCGTCGAACTGTCCGCCGAGGAAATACAGCAAATATTTGCCAATTAATTGCATTTTGACGGCAAAATAACCAAAACTTAAATTGTAACATTGTCTAGAATTTGCATAGAAATTTGCGAATTGTTTTGTTATAATAGTTTTGTAAAATATGGATTAATATCCTCACATCAAATTTAAGAAGCACAGGAGACATTATTATGGCAAGTTTATCACTTCGTAACGTTTACAAGAGATACCCCGGCGGTGTTGTAGCTGTTACCGACTTCAACCTTGAAATTAAAGACAAGGAATTCATCGTATTCGTAGGTCCTTCAGGTTGCGGTAAGTCAACTACTCTCCGTATGGTTGCAGGTCTTGAAGAAATCTCTGACGGTGAAATCTACATCGGTGACCGTCTTATCAATGACGTTGCTCCTAAGGATCGTGACATCGCAATGGTTTTCCAGAACTATGCGCTTTATCCTCATATGACCGTGTTTGACAACATGGCTTTCGGTCTTAAGCTCCGCAAGACTCCTAAGGATGAAATCAAGCGTCGTGTTGAAGAAGCTGCTCGCATTCTCGACATTGAACACCTTCTTGAACGTAAGCCTAAGGCTTTGTCAGGTGGTCAGCGTCAGCGTGTTGCTTTGGGTCGTGCTATTGTTCGTGAACCTAAGGTATTCTTACTTGACGAACCTCTTTCAAACTTGGACGCTAAGCTTCGTGCACAGATGCGTACCGAAATTTCTAAGCTCCATCAGCGTTTGGGTACAACCTTTATCTACGTTACCCACGACCAGACCGAAGCTATGACCATGGCTTCTCGCATCGTTGTTATGAAGAGCGGTGTTATCCAGCAGGTTGACACTCCTCAGAACCTTTATCTCTATCCTTGCAACCTCTTCGTTGCAGGCTTTATCGGTTCACCTCAGATGAACTTCATCGAAGCAAAGCTTCTTAAGGAAGGCAACGACTTCTTTGTTGAATACGGTACTGAAGATACCAAGACACGCGCAGGCGTTAAGTTCAAGGTTAAGCTTCCCGCAAGCAAGAACAAGGATAACTGCCTTGAAGCTTACGTTGGTAAAGAAGTTATTATGGGTATCCGTCCTGAAAACGTTCATAACGAACCTGAACTTCTTGCAGCTAACAAAGACGGTATCGTTGAAGCAACTGTTGAAGTTACCGAACTTATGGGTGCTGAAACCTATCTTTACATGAACAGTGAAGAACAGGCAATCAATGCACGTGTTGCTCCTACTAACACTGCTAAGCCCGGCGATAAGATCGAAATCGCTCTTGAAGTTGATAAGATTCACCTCTTTGATAAGGATACTGAACTTACCATCTGCAACTAATATTTGCAAAATTAAACACCCGACCAAACGGTCGGGTGTTTTTGTATAACAAAAAACGCTCACGTTAAAGTGAGCGTTTTCAAGTTTAACCCTAATTAATAGTATGTTGTTGGGCTGCTGATTTCAGAAAGCATAGCACCCAAAGCAGGGAAAAGAAGGCTGAGAAGGAGGCTTCCTACAAATAATACAACAGAAACAATACCTAAAATAATACCTGCAATAGCCATACCGTTCTTTTTACCATTTTCGTTTTTAGGTGAAACTGCGCCTAAAATAACAGAAGCAGGACCGAATAGTAAGGTTGCCCAACCGCAGCAGCAGCTTAAAACTATGCTTAAAATACCGCAAACCAAAGAGATAATTGCCAAAACGTTAGCTTTTTTGGGAGCAGGTGTTACAGGTTCTTCTGTAACAGCTTCTTCAACTATAACTTCTTCAACTGCGGGTTCTTTTTCTTCAGATAATATTGTGTTGTTTTCCATATTTTCCATTTTTTGTTCCCCTTTATTAAGTTAATAAACTGATTTTAACACAGTTTTTAATTAAAATCAACTTTTTTTGACAAATTATTGCAATTAATCTACAATATATGGTATATTAAAGTAAATAGACGTTTTGCGAGGAAAATATGATATTAAATCGAAAACAGCAATGGCTGACTTTTGGAATAATAAACGGCGGACTATTGCTCGTTTTGTTGTTCTTTCCTTTTTATTGGAAGTATATAATGGAATTACCATTTAATAAATGCAATATGCTTGAATATCTGCATTTATACTGTCCCGCTTGCGGCGGCACAAGGGCTTTTCACGCCATGATGGAGCTTGACATTTTGTCGGCACTTAAATATAACCCAATAGTTCCTCTTGGTGTGGTGTTGTTCGCGGCTTATGAGATTGGGATGATAAAATATCTCATTCTAAAAAAAGACCGTGAGGTTTTTGTAAAGCCTTGGATGATTTACGCGGTGCTGATATTCTGGGCGGTTTATTTCATAGTCAGAAACGTTTTATTGTTTTACGGAATTGATCTTGTGGGTAATTTAATACCCTGATAAATAAATTTTTGAGGAGGAAAATTTATGGAAAACGAAAACAAGAAAATAATAGTGGGGGAAGACGGGTCTTACTTTGACGGCGGTTATTTTGCATATATTGGTTATAATATTGCGGTTGCCTTTGTAACCTCTGTTACGTTTGGTATTGCGCACCCGTGGATGCGTTGCTGGTATCAGAAATGGTTGTGTGAGCATACTGTTATTAACGGTAAGCGTATGACCTTTAACGGCCGCGGCGGTGACCTTTTTGTAAAGTACATAATTTGGTTGCTTTTAAGCTATGTTACCTGCGGTATTTATGCTCTTTGGATGAACGTTGCGCTTAAAAAGTGGATGAGCGAGCACACCCATTTTGAAGGTGAACCCGACAATAACAGTTTCTTTGATGGTGGTGTCGGTGATTATTTTATAACAAGCATTTTATCGGCGTTAGCACTTTGGGTGCCCTTTGCAGGTCCTGCTTGGTCAAAAATAATCATTACACGTTGGTTTATTAATCACACGGTAATTGATTCGCGCCGTTTAACCTTCCGCGGCGGTGTAGGTGATTTGTTTGTTAAATATCTTTTGTGGGGAATTTTAACAACTATTACTTGCGGTATATTTGCATGGTTTGTGCCGGTTAAGTATATTAAGTGGGAAACTGAACACACCTTTGATGAAAACGGCACCCCCGAAGCACTTAATATGAAGGCAAATTACAAAACACAAATTCATACCGATGCGGTAATGCTTCAAAGTGGTGATGCAGAACAAATTGAAACTGTTAAGGCACAGATGATTACCGAAGCTAACGAGGGTATTGCAAATAATGATTTAGTGAAGCTTGAAGGCGCTTTAAGATTTGCAGATATCCTAAAAGAATGTGGCAATGAATTTACTGAAAGTGAAGAAGAACTTATTTATAATTGCATAATTTTAGCCCGCAAATTAAAGGCTGAAAAGCCTGTACAGACAAAGTCAAAGCTTTGGCTGATAATTGTTGCGGCAATTGCGGCTGTTATAATGTTTATAAGCGTGGCTGGTGCCGCGGTTGTTGTAATGGCATTGTTTGGAATGAAGATGCCGGCTGTAAGATACCCCGCAGCACAGCAAGACGGTGCTTCTGTTTCAAGTGCTATAATGTATGACAGTTTTTATAACAGCTTAGAAGGTGTTGCCGCGCATAATGGTTATACCCTTACTGAAGTAGCAAGCGGTGTTGATGAAAGGGTATTTTCAATGTGTGATTCAATACCTAACTCATATGTTGAAATATATATTGAAACTAACGGTATGTTTGTTGAAGATATTGCAGTTTACGGCTCTCGTTGGCGCAATGATCTGAACAATGAATATAATATTAGAAATGCCGCAAAATATGTGTATAAGGCTTTAGGTCTTGGCGGCGAGTATGATTATTCGCCTGACCTTTCGATAGATTCCACCAATTATTACGGCGCATGGACCTTTGAAATTGACGCTGAAGACAGCGACGTTTCTATTGAAATTTCAAAATAAAAATTTTAACCCCCAACGGAATATCCGTTGGGGGTTGTTTTGTATAATTTTCAAATTATAGTTTATCGGGCAAGGCTTCCCCTTGAGGGGAAGCTGTCACGAAGTGACTGATGAGGTGTAATTTGCAGTGATTAAACGGTTTTCCACCTCATCCACCACTGACGTGGTCCCCCTTCCCCTCAAGGGGAAGGCTTATAAACCCCAATTTATTTGGCAAATTCTTGGTAAGCTTCAAATAATGTTTTTGCCATTTCACACATTTTTTGGGGGTCAACCTTTAAAACCTGTCGGTCATAGGTTAAAAGACCGTTTGTTTCGTCTTCAACGTCGCTTACCTGTGTCAGAACTGCGGCGCAAAGCCGTTGATTTTTAATTGCGGGTATAACCTCGTCATAATAAAGCTTTAAAAGTGCTTTTTTAAATTCTTCATTATCGCTGAAGAATTTATAACCATAGGTCTTGGTTTTATTGAAGGAATGTTCTTTGATTTTTGAAGAATATCCGCCAAATTCCGATAAGACAAGCGGTCTGCCGTCATTTTTAAGCTTAAGTGGTTTGAAATAAACGTGTTCGCTTAATACGTCGCTCACACCTGTCTGAAACCAGCCGGACGTTGCATCCCATACGCGGGTCGGGTCATTGTTCTTCATTATATGATAAAGATTTTTTGCATCAAACTGTCCCCAACCTTCGTTGAAAAGGGTGTAATAAACGATACAAGGGTGATTATATAAAAGCGCAAGTGTGTCTGTTGAGTTTTTGATAAAATGCTCGCGGCGCTTTTTTGAAGCACTATGGGTAACACCTTTTTTAAGACCGATTGTGGGCAGGGCGGTATCAATTAAAAAGCTGTATTTGCCGCAGTTTACAAGGTCCTGAAAAACGGCCATACCGTGCTTGTCACAGTAATAATAAAACAGCTCGTGCTCAATTTTAATATGCTTTCTTAACATATTAAAGCCGCATTCTTTCATTTTTAAAACGTCGTTTTCAAGTGCTTCGGGGGTGGCAGGGGTGTAAATGCCGTCGCTGAAATAGCCCTGGTCCAAAAGCCCATGGAAGAAATAAGGCTTGTCGTTTAATAAAATTTCATTACCGTTTATTGAAATTGTTCGCAGTGCGGTGTAGGACTTAATTTCATCTGCACCTGAAAATAAAGTAAAATCGTAAAGGTAGGGATTTTCGGGTGTCCAATTAATGGGGTTTTCAATTTCAATTCGCGCATTGTCACCCCCAAAAGTGTGCTTTTTGCCGTTTATATAAAGTGTTTTTTCACTTTCGCCGCCCAAAACGGTAATATCAAAGCCTGAAAGGTCGGGGGTAACTTTAATGCTTTTGATATAATTTTTCGGCACTTCTTCAAGCCAAACAGTCTGCCATATACCGCTTGTTTCGGTGTACCACATACCGCCGCGCTTTTTGGTTTGCTTGCCGTAAGCAAGGTCAATGTCAAGGTGGTCAATAACCTCAATCTTAAATTCGTTTTCACCGCGCTTTAAAAATTTGGTTATTTCAAATTCAAAGGGCAGATATCCGCCAACGTTCTGACCGACAAATTCACCGTTTATATAAACCTTACATTCCTGGTCAACCGCGCCGAAATGCAGTATAACATCTTTTTCAATGGGGTTATACATAACGGTTTTGGTGTATATCAAAAGGTCGTTTGTCTGTTTTTTAAAGTCCACACCCGACAAACGGCTTTCAAGCGGAAAGGGTACAATAATTTCACCCTTGAAAACCGATTTGCTGTCGCGCAAAATTTCCAGATTCCATTCGCCGTTAAGGCTTATAAAGCTTTCGCGCTTAAATTGCGGGCGGGGGTAAACGTCCCACGGTTTATCGGGGTTTAAATTATTTTCAAAAGGTGTGTAAAGGGTTGCAAGCTCAGGCTTCATTAGTTTTCCCACCTTGCTTTTTAAAGATAATAAGTAAAAACGGTAATATCAGCACTGCTGCAATAAGTGCGGATAAGAATATATTTTCATTCGGTAAAAATGACGTTGTGCCGTCGGTATTGACAATTGTTTCAGCATTTTTAAGCACAGCCGAGCCGATAGCGGGGCCGATTATTCCGGGTATAAGCACCTGTGAGAAAATGCGAAGGCCTTGAAACATTCCCGCCTTGTGCAAAGGTGTGTTGTCCCTTATCATTGCGCCGAATACTGCCATACCTGAAAGATAACCGCACATCATAAACAGTGAACCGATAAACACGGGTGCGGTGGTTTTGGTGAAGAATAAAATTACATAACCCACGCAAAGTGAAAGAATTGCCGTAAGCGATGAAAATTTAAAGCCCTTTTTATCATAAACTCTGCCCCAAAGAGCAGTAACGACAGCGGCAATAATAATTGCAGGTGCCATTATGAAAACGTAATTTGTCATTTTAAGCGACTTTTCATAATAGATGATAAGATAGGGCATAAATATTTGAATTGAAGTGTTAAAAACAACGAATGCCGCAAGAGTGATATAAAGCAAAGGGTTTTGCTTTAAGGTTGAAGGGCGAAAGCCGTAAAAAATACAACCGAGATAGCTTTCCTTCGGTTTTTCGTTAGGTGTGTCATTAATAAGAAAAATGCCAAAAACACCAATCAAAATAACAACTAGACCGATAATGGTGAAAATAAGCGTCCAGCTGTGTGCTTTTTCTAAATCAAAGAACATAAACCCGCCAAACACCACTAAAATTGCGACAAGCGGCATCATTGCATTTATGCCTTCAACTGCGCCGCGGTTAGAAGAATCGGTCGAATCGGTAAGCCAGGCATTAAAGGCGGCATCGTTTGCGGTTGAGCCGAAAAAGGTCATAACACAGTCCATAATAATAACAAGCGTTACACAAAGGGATGCAATGCCTGTAACGGCAGGAAAAAGCTTACCCACAATATCAGTGCGGATAAGCACAAAGCTGAAAATTGAAATGCCCCACAGTATGTAACCGCCGCAAATAAACAGCTTGCGTTTGCCCACACGGTCGGAAAGTGAGCCCATAAACACAGTTGTTACGGTAGCGGCAACGGCAGAAGCTGCTACCATAAGGGCAATATCTTCGGCAGAGGCGTTGAACATTTTATAAATAAAAACGTTGAAATACATATTTTCAACTACCCACGCAACCTGACCTATAAGACTGAAAAGGGTAACCGCACACCAAAAGCGGGGTGAAAGCTTGGTTTTCATAAAAACACCTTCCTTTATACATTACATTTTAACACAGGCAAAAGCATTTCTCAACATATCAAGTTGTTTTTTTGTTAAAATAATGGTATAATCCTTATATGAACAGAGAAACAAAACAAATGAAAACAACAAATAAAAAAGAATATTTGCTTTTACTTTTGGCTTCATTGCTTATTGCCGTTTTGTGCGGCGGGGCAGGGGTCATATTTTCGCATACCCTAAAATTTGCAAATTCACTTTTTGCAGACTTTTCGTGGTTAGTTTTTCTTTTGCCGTTGGGCGGTGTTTTAACTGTTTTTATTTATAAATTGCTTAAGCTTGAAAAACAAAACGTTAATACGGTTTTTGGCGCAATAAAAGAAAATGATAAATTGTCGTTTTTACTTGCGCCCGCAGTTTTTGTCTGCACGGCAATAACCCAGCTTTTCGGTGGCTCGGCCGGTAAGGAAGGGGCGGCCCTTCAGATAGGCGGCGCGGTCGCTTTCCCCCTTGCAAAGCACTTTAAGCTAAAGGATGATAATTATAAAATTTTATTGCTTTGCGGTATGACTGCCGTTTTTTCAGCAGTATTTACAACACCATTGACAGCACTTGCTTTTGGGCTTGAAATAATTTTTATAAGCCGAAAATTTTATTTAAAAGCCGCTTTGCCGCTTATGGTTTCAAGCTATTTGGCGTATTATATTTCAAAGCTTATGGGCGTTCATTCAGAAAGTTTTAAAATTGATGTTTTACCTGAATTCGGCGCGTCAACCTTTTTTAAGGCTGTTTTGGTAATTATAATTTGCTCTGCGGCAAGTATTGCGTTTTGCTTCGCGCTTGAAGGCGGGGAAGTGTTTTTTAAAAAGCTTTTTAAAAATGAGTATATAAGAATTATTGTTGGCGGTGTTTTGCTGATTATTTTAACTTTAATTGTTAAAAACAGTAATTATAACGGCGGCGGTATGCATATAATTGAACAAGTACTTAAGACAGGCCATACCGTTTATTGGGCGTTTGCTTTAAAAATCTTGTTTACCGTAATAACAAATTCTGCCGGCTTTAAGGGTGGCGAAATTGTACCCGCGCTCTTTGTCGGAGTAACGCTTGGTGCCGCGGTAGGAAACGTTATAGGTTTGCCGCCTGTTTTTGCGGCCGCATTGGGAATGGTTGCACTTTTTAGTAGTACAACCAAATGTACGGTTGCTGCACTTATGCTGTCAGTTGAATTTTTCGGACTTGATGGCGTGGAATTTTTTGTGATATCAGCCATTTTGTCGCGCGTATTAACTTTTAAAATTGGCATTTTTCACAAAAAATAAAAAAATGCTTGTATTGTGTGATTTTGTATGATATAATGTGTACAAGTTTAAATTAGGTCAGTATTGACTTTCGCTTAACTTAAGCTCTTTACATAGGGATTACACCGTTCAAGACCGTTTGCACTCTTTAAAGGTTTTGGTTAAGGCGGTGTTCCACATATGCATATGTAGAATAAAAGGAGGATTGAAGAAGATGAAATTCACAACACCTGAAATTGAACTTGTAAAGTTCGAACAGATGGACGTTATCGCAGCCAGCACTGGTGACGATGATGAGGGTGTTAAATTGCCCGAAGGCGAAGACTGGGAATAATTTCTATTCGACGCAAACAAAAACACTTGAGAGTAATCTCAAGTGTTTTTTCTTTCTTATAAAATGTTTTTTAGCTCTTCTAAAGCTTTAATTTCGTAAGTGGGACTATATTTTCTTTCCATATTATTAGGGTTATACCAGCAGGTGTCAATGCCGCTGTTTATACCGCCCAAAATATCAGAAGAAGGGCTGTCCCCCACAACCAGCATTTTGCTTTTGTCCTTTTCGGGTATGTGGGAAATAACGTAATCAAAATATTCTTTGTCGGGTTTTTGACTGCCTGCATCCTCTGAAACAAAAACGCCGTCAAAATACGGCTCAAGCCCCGAACCCTTAATGCGGCTGTATTGTGTGGTGCAAAGACCGTTTGTGGTGGCGCAGAAGTAATATCCCTTTTCCTTTAAATAATCAAGCACTTCGAAAACGCCGTCAATGGTGTAATTGCTTTCGCCCAGATAGGTGGTGTATTTGACCGACATGGTTTTGGTGTCAGCGGTAATACCGTAATGCTCGCAAAAGGTGATAAAACGGCCTTCATAAATCATTTCTTTAGCAATTTCGCCGTTTTCAAAGCGTTCCCACCAGGTGCGGTTAATTTTCGAATAAATGTCAATTGCCTCATCATCATAGGGAAGACCATGCTCTGACAAAACACGTCTGATTGACACGGCTTCGGCCTTTGAAAAATCCAAAAGGGTGTTGTCTAAATCTAAAAATAATGTGGTATATTTCATAATAATCCTCAAATAAACATTGCAATAAGTGAAGGCAGATATTGTGTGGCTAAAAGTCCCAAAAGGAACATAAATATATTTACGCCGCCTTGACGTCTGAAATCCTCTGCAATATCGTCACTTGTTTCTTTAATTTCTTTAATTTTTTCAATCGTGTGCTCGCGATACCAGTAGTCTCCCAAAATGGCAACAACAATTCTTAAAACAAAATCAAGTGTCGAGCCGATAAAAGCCGCAAGCAAAGCACCCCAATGAATATTTGCAAGGTTAGAAATGAAAAACTGCGACATATCGGCGGCATTTTTAACATCAAAAAAGCCGAGATTTAAAAGTGTGTTGTTAAGCGGAAGCGAAACAAGGGTTGAAAGAATAATAAAAAGACCGATAATAAAGCCTTTTTTATACATTTTGCGTGATAAAAGCCATTCGCAAGGGAAGAAAAATGCCATAAAATTCCACGAAGATTTATTCTTTTTTGAAATTTGGGTAAATTTCGGGATATAGCGTTGTGTGTTGGAAATAACAAAATTGCGGGCTTCCTTTGCGGTAACACCCTTTTCAATCTGAAAATCGGCAGGAATACCACCCAAAAAATCCATCGGGGGCAGATTTTCAAAAATTTCATCCCCGGGGGTATAGGTGTCGTTAGCGGTTTTGGTGTTATTTTGTGAAAAATCAGCCTTGGGGGCAGATTTTTGTTTTTTTTCCTTGTTTTTCAGCTTGTCATATTGCATATCGGTAAAATGTGTGCTTTCAAGGGCACAGTGACCGATGGAATTATAACATTCTCTGTGGTGGGGTGCACCGCAAACGGGGCAATAAACCACGTCGTCTTCTTCAAAAAGATATGCGTGGCACAGCGCACAGGACTGATTTTTTTCGTTAAGGGTCATAAAACGGCTCCTTCTAAAATATAGGTATTTTCGAAAAGCTTTTGGAAATATTCACGGCCATAGTTGTGAAAACGGCCGGTTTTAATCATCTTCTGAAGCTCATCCTTGTCAACCCACTTGACCTCTGCCACTTCGCTTTCCTGCAGGGTGAGGGTTTGGGGGTCGGGCTCGGTCTTAATCATCCAGACATCTAAAAATGAATTGCGCCTTTTAAGGCGAAAAACCTTGTTAAGTGTTTTTTCGGTGGCTTTAATGCTTAATTCTTCAAAAAGCTCACGCTGTGCGGCCTGAAAAGAGCTTTCGCCCGAAATTGCGGCACCGCCTGTGGCGGCCCATTCACCCGGCATAAGCTTTTTCTTTTCACTGCGGCGCTGAATTAAAAAGCGCCCGTCTGGTGAAACTATCCATATATGAACGACAAGGTGGTATTCACCCGGCTTTAAAAAGCCGCGGCCTCTGACTGTTGTCTTGCCTGTCAAAGCACCCTTTTCATTAAAAATATCCCAAATTTCTTTATTCATTATGCGGTAAATTCTCTCCCGAATATTTGGTGTGTTATGCGGCACTACAGATGCCAAATGTATTATATAATAAAAACTTAAAAGTATTATATCAAAATTGTAAACTTTTTTCAACAATTTATATCTTTACTATTGTAAAAAGTTTTGGTTTGTGTTAAAATTGATTTTGCGAAAGTGCACATTGCGTATCGGAATGTGCGGATGGGCGGGTCCTGTGCGACGGGATGCTACGAACCATGTCAGGCGGGGAACCGAGCAGCATTAAGTAGATTTTTCTGTGCGCCGCAGTAAATCGGCTCATTCGTACATTCGGGTACGCAAGTTTTTTATTATAAACTTCAAAGGGGTGCTTTAATGGCTTATCAGGCTTTATACCGCAAATACCGCCCGCAAACCTTTTCGGACGTTGTCGGTCAGGAGCATATCACAAAAACCTTAAAAAATGAATTGGCTGAAGGCAAAACCGTTCACGCTTACCTGTTTACGGGCACGCGCGGTACGGGTAAAACAAGCTGCGCCAAAATTCTGGCAAATGCGGTCAACTGCCTTGACAGTCAAAACGGTGACCCTTGTTTGGAATGTGATGCCTGCAAGGCGGCTTTAAACGGTGAAAATACCGACATTGTTGAAATTGACGCCGCTTCAAACAACGGTGTTGAAAATATTCGCGAATTGCGTGAAATTATAAGCTTTGCGCCTGCTTCTTCAAAGTACCGCGTTTATATTATTGACGAGGTGCATATGTTATCTATCGGTGCGTTCAACGCGCTTTTAAAAACACTTGAAGAACCGCCCAAGCACGTAATTTTCATACTTGCCACAACCGAAGTTCATAAATTGCCTGCTACTATTTTGTCCCGTTGTCAGCGGTTTGATTTCAGAAGAATTGACAATGAAAAAATTTGTCAGCGTCTTCAGTTTGTTGCCCAAAATGAAGGTCTTACACTTAGTGACGACGCGGCAACCTTAATTGCGGCTGCGGCTGACGGCGGTATGCGCGACGCCCTTTCAATCCTTGATTTGTGTGCTTCCAGCAGTAAAAACATTGATGAAAAAACGGTTGAAAACGTTTGCGCAATGGCGGGGGTTGACTATCTTTTAGAGCTTTGCGACTGCATTAAAGCGCAGGATACCCAAAACGCCCTTTTAATGATAGACAAGCTTCATAACAGTTCGGTTGATATGTTAAGACTTCTTGGCGAGCTTATTTCACATTACCGCGATTTGATGATAATTAAAACCGTGCGTACGGGCAAACGGCCTATTGTATGCTCGGCAAAACGGCTTTCTTCCCTTGAAAAGCAGGCCGAAAAATTTGACATTAAGGAAATTGTTTACACGCTTGGCGTTTTACAGGCGGCCACCGCTTCAATGAAAACGGGGGACAGGCGCTGTGAAATGGAAATGACAATCGTCAAGCTTTGCAATGCCGAATTATCGGTTGATTTAGCCGCGTTAGAGCGTCGCATTTCCGCTTTGGAAAACGGCGCGGTTATCGCAAAGGCGGCTCCCATTACAAAGGCTGAAGAGCCAAAGCCGGTTGAAGCGGAAGAAATAATTGATGAAGATGATGACCTTCCGCCGCTTCCGGATGACAGCGATATACCTATTAGCGATGCGGTCGAAGAAAAGCCGCAGGCGAAGGTCCCCAATGATGAGGGTGAGGTTTTGAAGTGGAACGAGGTTCTGGCAATTCTTACCCAGACTTGTCCGCTTATTGCAGGTGTTCTAAAGGATTCAAGGGCATATATAAAGGGTGATTTTCTGCTTATTGATGCCCCAAATTCACAATTTAAAACCCTTATAAACCAGGCAAACGGCAAATATAAAGAAAATATTCGCGCCGCGGCACAACGAGTGCTTGGTGCGACCTATAAGCTGGGACCTTATAAAAAGGCAACGGCAACTGCTGAAAACGACCCCTTGGCCGCTTTGGCAGACAAATTAAAAGCACTTGAAATTAATTAGTTTAGGAGAATTTAGTTATGAAAGTAAGACTTCCCAATAATGGCGGCGGCGGTAATATGCAGCAAATGCTCGCAAAAGCACAAAAAATGCAGGCTGATATGCAGAATTTGCAGGCCGACCTTGAGCAACGTGAATACACCGCAAATGCAGGCGGCGGCTTGGTTGAGGTTACCGTTGACGGTAAGCACCTTGTAAAGGCCATTAAAATTAATCCCGACGCGGTTGACACCGAAGACATTGAAATGCTTGAAGACTTTATTACCATTGCGGTTAACGAAGCTATCGGCAAGGCAATGGCTGAAAGTGAAGAAGAAATGGGCGCAATTACAAACGGTCTTAACATTCCGGGGATGTTTTAATTATGGCAGGCTTTAACATTGTGCCTTTAAACGAGCTTATTGCTCAGTTTGAAAGACTGCCCGGCATTGGCAAAAAAACTGCGCAAAGACTTGCGCTGAATATTTTGGAGCAACCGCCCGAACGTGCCGAAAAATTTGCCGAAGCGCTTGTAAATGCCCGCAAAAAGATTCATTTTTGCAGTGTTTGTCAGGGGCTTACCGACCAGGAAATTTGCTCGGTTTGCTCTGACCCGATGCGCGACAAGTCGGTTATATGTGTGGTTGCCGAAGCCAAGGACGTTATCGCTTTTGAACGTACACGTGAATTCGGCGGCACTTATCACGTGCTTCACGGTGTTATTTCACCTATGGATAACGTAACACCTGACGATTTGCGCATAAAAGAGCTTATGGCACGGCTTTCATCAGAAGACGTTAAGGAAATAATTATGGCGACCAACCCCACCGTTGAAGGTGAGGCAACCGCCAGCTATATTTCACGACTTGTAAAGCCGATGGGCATTAAGGTGACCCGTCTGGCTTACGGCGTGCCTGTCGGCAGTGATTTGGAATATGCCGATGAATTTACATTAGCCCGCGCGTTACAGGGCAGAAACGAGATTTAAAATGACACAGGATAAAATTGACCGTATAAACGAGCTTGCAAGAAAGCAAAAGTCTGTTGGACTAACCGAAGAAGAAAAGCAGGAGCAATATGCTTTAAGGCGCGAATATATCGACTCTTTTAAAATGAGTCTGGTATCTCAGCTTGAAAACACTTATATTGTAAGCCCCGACGGCACCAAAAAGAAGGTAACGGCTAAAGATGAAAATATTAGTAACTGATAGTGCGAGCTTAAAGTCACATAACGATTTATCGCTTGAAGCCTTAAGCCGTTTTGGTGAGGTTTCTGAATTTGAGGGAATTTCACGTGAAGAGCTTTTAAAAGAGGTTTGCGATAAGGATATAATTTTAACCAATAAGGTAATAATCGACCGCGAGGTAATGGAAAATGCCCCGCGGCTTCGTTATATCGGTTTGTTTGCAACGGGTTATAACAATATTGATATTACCGCCGCAAAGGAAAAGGGGATAGTGGTTGCAAATGCAGGCAGTTATTCCACAAATGCGGTTGCACAGCAGGTAATTGCTTATATTTTGTCGCATTATACCAAAATTTCTGAATATAATGAATTTGTGAAAGGCGGCGGCTGGCTTAAGTCTAAGTGCTTTGCGCCGCTTGTTTTCGCAACTGATGAGGTTTATGACAAAACATTAGGTATTGTGGGCTACGGTGCAATCGGTCAAGCGGTTGAAAGGGCGGCAATAGCTCTTGGTATGCGTGTTTTGGTGCATACCCGCACCCCGCGTGAGGGTGAAAAATTTGTCGATTTTGACACCCTTTTAAGTCAAAGTGACGTTATTTCAATGCATTGCCCTTTGACCGAACAAACTAAAGATCTGATGAACGGTGACGCTTTTTTAAAATGCAAGGACGGTGCATTCTTTATTAATACCGCGCGTGGCGGTGTTGTGGATGAATTCGCCCTTTTTAATGCGCTTAAAAGCGGTAAATTATCGGGCGCGGCGGTTGACGTTTTGAAGAGTGAACCTATGAGCGAGGATTGTCCTTTGCTTAATGCGCCCAATATTTTAATTACACCCCACACAGCCTGGGCGCCGCTTAAAACACGTCAGCGCCTTTTGGATATTGTGTGTGATAATATTCAGTCCTTTTTGGACGGAAAGCCTAAAAATAACGTAGCAAGGTAGGTGAAACGGCTTGTTTTCAAGGATAAACAGCGTTGGTCTTTTCGGTATTGATTCTTATATGATAGAGGTTGAAGCCGATATCTCAAACGGTCTTCCCGCATTTGACATTGTCGGTCTTCCCGATACAGCGGTTAAAGAATCGCGTGACCGCGTGCGCGCCGCCATTAAAAATTGCGGCTTTAAATTTCCCGTTTCGCGCATAACCGTAAACCTTGCCCCTGCTGACCGCAAAAAGGAAGGCTCGATTTACGACCTGCCCGTTTTATTTGCAATTTTAAAGGCAAGCGAACAGGTTAAGGTTGATTTGTCGGATACCGTGATGATAGGTGAGGTTGCCCTTGACGGTATGCTTCGCCCGGTTAACGGTGTTCTGGCCATTGCCATTACCGCAAAGGAAAACGGCATAAGCAATTTGTTTGTCCCAAAAGAAAACGCCGTTGAAGCTGCCGTTGTAGACGGTATAAACGTTTACGGTGTTGAAAATATTAAGCAGCTGATTTCTCACCTGCAGGGTGAAAAGCTGATAGATAAGCAACCCCTTACAGTTATTAAAAGTGACGATAAAATCCCCGTGCCCGATTTTTCGGACGTTAAGGGTCAGCTTGCGGCTAAAAAAGCAATGGAAATTGCGGCGGCAGGCGGACATAATATCATACTTGTGGGTCCGCCCGGTTCGGGTAAAAGTATGCTTGCAAAGCGCCTTCCCGGCATTATGCCCGATATGACCTTTGATGAAGCAATTGAAACCACAAAAATTCATTCTGTGGCGGGAATTTTAGATAAAAACGAGCCGTTTGTATCTACACGGCCTTTTCGTTCACCCCACCATACGGTGTCTCCCGCGGCAATTGCGGGCGGCGGTACAATGCCAAAGCCGGGTGAAATTTCGCTGGCACATAATGGGGTTTTGTTTTTAGATGAATTCCCCGAATTCCGTCGTGACGTTATGGAGGCGCTTCGCCAACCCATTGAAGACGGCAAGGTTACAATTTCGCGTGTTGCGGGCACTTTGACCTACCCAAGCTCGATAATGCTTGTGGCGGCAATGAACCCGTGTCCCTGCGGTTTTTACGGTCATCCCACACGTCAATGCACCTGCGCACCGCAGGCAGTACATAAATATCTCGGCAAAATTTCGGGTCCAATGCTTGACCGTATTGATCTGCACGTTGAAGTGCCGCCCGTTGATTATAACGATTTAAGCGGCAAGGGACAGGAAGAAACCAGCGCCGAAATTAAAGTTCGGGTTAACAAGGCGCGACAGCTTCAGGCCGAAAGATACAAGGGCACAGGCATTACCTGTAATGCAAGGCTTACCCCTGCGCTTATAAGAAAATATTGCATTTTAACCGATGATGCAAGTCAGTATCTGGCCCTTTCATTTGAAAGGCTCGGTATGTCGGCCCGCGCTTATGACCGAATTTTAAAGGTTGCGCGCACTATTGCCGATTTGGACGGCTGTGAAACAATTGAAAAGCGCCATATTTTCTCGGCAATATCGTTCAGAAGTCTTGACAGAAAATATTGGGGCGCTTAAGCAGTTTACTTTATAATATGCACCTATTCCTTAACGGAACAGGTGCTGTTTTTTTATAACTATAATTCTCAAATTATAGTTTATCGCTCTGTTTAATTGGTAGCACATCGTAGGGACAATTCACGAATTGTCCGAAAATAATAGTTAATCGCAACGGGCGATTCGTGAATCGCCCCTACGGGTAATATCAATTAAATTACAGATTATTTACATCCGTCACGGAGCGACACATAACCTCTTCACTATTACCTCTTACCTCTTACCTCGCCACAGCGATAAACCCCAATTTAAAAAATTTCTTGACATTTTTACATAAGTGTATTACTATAATAGTACAGTAGTACACTTCGAGGTGATGAAATGGAATTTAAAATAGACAAATCCCTGCCGATTTGTCCGCAAATATGCGACCAGATTTCAGCGTGTATTGCAACGGGTGAATTACCGCCCGACAGTAAGCTTTTATCGGTTCGCGAGGTTGCGGTAAAAGCAGGTGTAAACCCAAACACTGTTCAGAAATCATTTGAACAGCTTGAAAGCAAAGGGTTAATCTATTCTATACGCGGGTCGGGTTGGTTTGTTGGCAACAATGCCTTTCGCGCGCAGGAACAGGTAGACACCCTTGCCGTTGCTAAAACAAAGGCTTATTTCAATGCAATGGCACAGCTTGGCTTCAGTGAGGAACAGGTTATAAACTACGTTAAGGAGTGGAACAAATGAGTGAATTATTACATTGTCAGGACCTGACAAAAAAATATGGCGGTCTTACCGCGCTTGACAATCTGAATCTTACTGTTGAAAGCGGTAAAATTATTGGCCTTTTGGGACCAAACGGTTCGGGTAAAACAACCTTTATAAAGCTTGTAAATGGTCTTTTAACCCCGACCTGGGGCTCAATTTGGATTGATGGCAAAATACCCGGTGTTGAAAGTAAAAAGGTTGTTTCATATTTACCTGATAACAACTTTTTAAATTCATGGATGACGGTAAGTCAGCTTGTTGATTTGTTTTGCGATTTTTACAGCGATTTCAGGCGCGAGCTTGCTTTTGAAATGTTTGAAAAGCTTGACATTCAGCCAAATCGCAAATTAAAAACCCTTTCAAAGGGTAATAAGGAAAAGGTTTGTCTTATACTTATAATGAGCCGTAACGCCCTTTTATACGTGCTTGATGAGCCTATTGCCGCAGTTGACCCTGCCGCACGTGATTACGTTATTTCAACAATTATAAATAACTATAACCCAAATGCATCTGTTATTATTTCAACCCATTTAATTGCCGATATCGAGCCGATTTTAGATGAAGCAATTTTCATAAACAACGGTAAGGTTGTGCTTCACAAATCGGTTGATGAGATACGTGAAGAATATGGCAAGAGTGTTGATGAGCTTTTTAGGGAGGAATTCAGATGGTAAAGAAACTTTTAAAACACGAAGCCGTTTATTATGCACGCACACTTTTAATTATGGAAGCGGTGCTGTTTGTTCTGGCTTTATTTACACGACTTTTATTATTTTTTGAATTTGATTCAATTGTTTATTACATATTGCAGGGCTCATCATACGCAATGTTTGGTCTTGCGGCCTTTGCGTGTCTTATGATGACATTTGTTATCGGCATTGTAAGGTTTTATAAAAATCTTTTCTCAAATGAAGGATATTTAACCTTTACCCTGCCCGTCAGCACAAATCAGCATTTATTTGCAAAGCTGTTTTCTGCTGTTGTTTACAGTGTTATTACCTTTATTTCGGTAATTGTTGCATTTCTAATTACAATTTCAGGTGACATATTAAATGAAGTTGTAAAAGCTGCAGTATTTCTTTTAAAGAATCTGTTTGCCGAGCTTCCCAAAGGCAGCACAATACATATTGTTCTTTACGTAATTGAATTTATAGCAATTATGCTGCTTTCATTAATTTCAAGCTTTTTGCTGTATTATTGCTTTATCGCCATTGGTCAGACCGCAAAGAAAAACAGAATTTTGCTGTCGGTTGGCTGTTATTTCATTTATTCAGCCGCAAACCAGGTTTTAAGCACATTTTTGTCTATGGCAATGGCTATTGCCGAGCCATATATCCCCTATGAAGCTATTGAAAGATTTGTTGAAGCGCATCCATTCGCATTCTTCCACATTATATTTGCTTCTTTAATCGTATGGTCGGTAATACTGACTGTTGTTTTTTACTTTGTCGTTCATCGCATTATAAGCCGCAAGCTTAATCTTGAATAAGGAGGAAGGAAAAATGAAGTACATTAAAAAAATATTATGTTTAACTTTGGCTGTTTTGCTTTGCTTTTCTCTTATAGGCTGTAACGCAATTGATAAAATGCGCGATGCGCAAATACATTTTAATGATAAAGGCAATCTTGAATATGACGGCAAGGAATATAAGCAGTTACCCGCTTGCGATGCCTTTTCTCCTGATATAACCTATAGCACAAATCTTTATATCACCGATAAGGATGTCCCCGTTTTACTGTCAGAGCAATTCGGCGGTCGTGCATATCTTACAAAGGATGAGTTATTTATAAACTCACATTCATATTCTACAGAAGACGGTAATTCGGCATTTTTTGCAAGAACTGATATCTATAACAGTATTGCTTCAAGAATAAATGCGGGCGATTATTTTGAAGGCTTTTGCTTTTATTACCAATACTGGAATGAAGACGGAGATATAGGCTTTTTTGATCAAAAGGAAAAAATAATTTCTGAAGAAAGTGAAAAGGCTGTAAAAGAAATTATCACCAACGGCACACCCGATGAAGAAATTGATATTGACCTTTTAACCCAATTTACTGTCACAGACCTTTATGCTTGCAGTAACGACCTTTTGTTCAGTGAATATTCGGCAACAATTTACAAAACTGAAAAATTCATTTATATAACTGCATTCACCGGTCTTAATAAGGAATTGGTGTTTAAAGTAAGTGAAGAGTATTATGATGCAATAAACGAAATTATTGAAAGCTATAATAAACTTGACGCACAAGGAAGAGCATTTTCTAAAATAGAATAGAAATTATGTGTTGTAGTTTTTGTTGATTTGTTATATAATATATAGGATATCACAAAAAAGAGGTTTATTATGACAGCTTTAAAAGAATTTTTCACAACACTTGCAAAAGGTATTGTGGTAGGTCTTGGCGCAATTACCCCGGGTCTATCTGGCAGTGTTCTGCTTGTAATTTTCGGGCTTTACCACAAAGCCCTTAACGCCATAAGCACTATTTTCAAAAACTTTAAAAAGAATTTACTATTTTTAATACCGCTGGCAATGGGTATCGGCACAGGTATGCTGATGTTTAGCAAAATTGCACAGTTCTTTTTATCAAATTTTGAAATGCAGACACGCTTTACCTTTTTGGGTCTTGTTGTTGGCACCATTCCCCTATTCATTCGTGAAGTAACCAAAGAAAAAAGAAGTGAAGGAAAGAAATTTCCAAAACGTTATATTTTCTTAATTCTTGGTGCCACTGCTTTCGGTCTTTTGCTTTCGTATATGGGTGGCTTTGGTTTTAAAGAAATTACCAACCCCAACCTTTTGCAGTCGGTTGTTTTAGGCTTGGTTGTTGCCGCATCATACATCATTCCCGGTGTTGACAGCGCCGTAATTTTAAACTATTTCGGTATGTATAAAATGTGGCTGTCGGTGGCAGATCTTGACAACCTTTTACAGCTTGACTTTTTCTTAAAAATCGCACTTCCCACAGCAGTAGGTCTTGCAGTTGGTGTGCTTTTAATTTCAAGCATTATTAATTTTCTTTTAAAGCGTTATTACACCATCACCTTTTCGGTAATTTTCGGTTTGTTTATTTCAATTATTCCAAAGCTTTTAAACGAAAGCTGTGTGCTTGGGTTTAACGGAAAAACCGTTATCTCACTTGTTTTAATGATAATCGGTTTTTGTTTGTCGTTCTTCTTAAGCGATTTGGAAAACAACCTTAAAAAATTAAAGAAAAAATAAAATAACCCTGCGATAGTCATTCTATCGCAGGGTTTAATTATTATTCAAATTATGATTTATCCGTATAACGTAGGGCGACCATTGGTCGCCCGTCGGCAATTTGCGAGATTATGCGGGAGAGCAATGCTCTCCCCTACGAATATACAATGAAATTGTTCTATAATTACGAATTATGCATTTCGCGAAGCGATAAACCTCATATTACGGTGGGTTTTCTGCAACTTCAATTTTTTTACGTACATTTTCAAAAAGCATTAATCTTTTTTCTTCGTTCAATTGATTATTTTGCCTATCTTCATAAAAAATGTAATACAAATTGAAATGCTGTTTATTATTTGCAAAATTGCTCACATACATTCCCCTTTGGAATTAAAAATAATTGTCAAAACTATATTTTGTTCCATTACACACAGGTACGGGCCAATCGCAGTTATCCCAATTGTGATTATCTTCGGCAAACCACTGCGAAGTGCGATTAAAATAGTAATGGTATGCATCATCGGGTGAATTGCCTATTGGATCGTCAAATGTAATATCACACATATACCATTCGCCGTCAAGCTGTACCGCATTCCATTTATGGCCGCCGCCTGCAGTGCCAACAACACCACAGCAATTAATACCAACTGCAAAGCAAAGCGTCTGAAAAGCTTCTGAATAAGACTCACAAACACCATATTTATTAACTAAGATACCGTAAGAAGTCCAGTTGTCATTTGCAAGACCATCCCACCTGGCGCCAAGATTATAATGACTATCAAGCAAGATACGTTCATAAATAAGACGTTCTTTCCATACAGCAGGTGCATCTGAAGGAATAGTGCTTACTATGCTATTTAACTCTGCATTAAAAATTGCTTTTTTAGTTTTGATTTTTTCTCTTAATTCTTCAGTGAGCTCACCACAACCGCTTCCACAGTATTCGTCTTTTTCCCTACCGACCGCATAAGCAAATCTTAAAGCACCCTTACCGTTTCCATAAGAATAAATACTTACTGTATTAGCAAGATAAAAATGTTCAGGATTATCTGCCATATATAAAAAGTAAATGTAATAATTACGATTTTCAGATAAATTTGCATTAATTTCTACTTTTTCTTCAATATTATTAACCGCTTGATCAATTTGTCTGTACCAGCCTTTTTGTTCATCATTTAAAATGTTATATAAATAACGTTTTGTGTAATGTAATTTCTGATGCTTTTGATTAGATGTATAAGTATAGGTTGGTTTTGCCGGTTTAACAGGCTCTACAGGCTTTTCAGCTTCAATAGGCTTAACAGGCTCGGTGGGTTTTTCAGGCTCAACAGGAGCTTCGGGTGCGGTTGGTTCTTGTGGCAATGATGGCTCTTGCGGTTCAACCGATGTTTCGGGTTCAACAGGTTGTTGCGGATTCGTAGGTTTTTCAATTTCATCACTAGGCCCAATTTTTTCTGTCGGCTCTGTTTCATCATTTCTAATAGGCTTTACCCTATCAATAGTCGGAATTGCAGGCTTAAACGTATCCTCGGTTTCGGGTGTTGAAGGCATTTCAAGCTCAACAATAACTGAACCGTCTTGGTTTACAGTTTCTTTTATGTTGCTGTTTTCATCAAGATTATCCTTAAAATCTTCAAAGCTTTCAATTACTTCACTTTCAATTACTTCGTTTTCAGTTTCTTTAATCTTTTTCTTTACAGTCTCCGCTTGACCGCAAGCAGCAAGAGAAAGTGTAAATGATGCTGCCAAAATAATTGCTAATAATTTTTTCATAATAAAAATCCCCTTTTACAAGTGTTTTAGGACTTATTTTTTTGTCCTTACACTAATAAAGGGGATTTAACTATTTATTTGGTTTTATTTTTTAAGAAAATTTTTAATTTTTATATAATTATATTAACTAATTCTTAACCAACAGTTACATTGTTCCAATTGCATGCTTTTGCAATTAAATCCAATTTCGGACATGTGCCTTTAAGGATTATCGGAAGACTTGTGCTTCCACCGAAGCAGTCAGCATAAGAACAACAGGCTTGACAGTTTTCGCAATTTTCATAAATATTATCACGGCACATATTGCAAGAATCATTACACGCCAGATTATCTTCACGTAATACCGCATTTATTTCAACAGTACCGGTAAGAGAATCACAAGACATAAAAATAGAAGCCATATCACGAACACTTTTAGGTATAACAGGTGCTTTTTGTAATGATGCACATCCACAAAAAGTTGCAATCATTTCAGTAACAGTATTAGGAAGCTCAGGAATAGTTTTAAGACTTGAGCAACCCATAAAGGTGTATGACATTAATTCAACCTTAGATGGTATATTAGTAACCTTAGTAAGCGAAGTGCAACCATTAAACGCATTATTTATATTGGTATAACTGTCCGGTATGTAAGGTGTTTCGGTCAAAGAAGTACATTCGTAAAAGGTACACACTAACCACGTTGGACCATTTGGAAGCTTTGGCGATGTTTTTAATGCTTTACAATAACCAAACGCCCAGTCAACAGATTCAATTGTGTCAGGCAATTCAGGAGCAACGGTCATATTACTGCAATTCATAAATGCATAATCAATTGATTTAATTGGAGCGCCATTTATAGAATCTGCAAACGGTTCATAACTGGTTTTAGTGGTATCTTTAATTTCAACACCCCAACCACCAAAATCAAAATTGCCCCAAGCCACCCCTTCAAATTCAACAGATGTATGTTTTCCTTTATTGTATTGATAAATATAGTCCGCCGTTTCAAAGATGTCACCCCTTTGTGGAGCGGCATTAACAGTTTGACCGGCACCGTAAACCTTATTTTCAATGGTTATATATTTGCATCCATCAGGAACAATATATTCGGTTTTTTCTGTGGTAATGTTATCTCCACTGTTATCATCTTGAATGACATCTTCATTTAAATTGTCTTCGTTAATTACATCATCATTTTCTATATTTGAATCGTTTTTCCCATTACTAACATCGTCATCTGCAGTTTGAGATGAATGACTATCAAAAATTTTATCGGCATTCTCAACAACGGCATAACCGCCACCTACCGCAATAGTAAGCGCGGCAACACCGGCAATAACCTTTGTGACCAATGGTGCTGCTGCAATTTTTGCACCAATGCCAACAGCAGTAGCAGTTGTGGTAACCGCCGCAGTTGCAGCAGTTGCAGATGCAGCTGTCGCAGTAATAGATGCACCCGTTGCCGTAGCAACACCTTCTGCAATAAGCTCAGCAGAAGCGGAAGGCAGACCGCCTTCGAACGCACCTTTGAAAACCCATCTGAAAAGTGGTAAGAACGGAATAGCATGTAGCTTAATGCCGTTTTTCTTTTCATAATCTTCAACACTTGCTTTTATGGCTTTTCTTGCATAATTCAGGCGGCTTTTAACCGTTCCTTCTGTCGTACCTTGAATTTCAGCAATTTGTTTAACCGACATTTCATCAAAATAATACATCATTACAGCAGAACGCTGTTCTTCCGAAAGTTCGTTTAAAATTGCAAGAATTGTCTTTTTAAAATCATCTTTATCAAGTGCTTCATCAGGAATAAATTCGCTGTTTTCTTCCTTCAAGGTGTCAAAAACGGTATTTCCGTCTTCATCCTCATCCACAATAACGTCTTTTTTCTTTTTAAAATAACGTGTACATTGGTGATATGTAATTTGCTTAGCCCATGTAACAAAAGCCGCAGGTTCCTCAAGTTTACCGATTGTATTAATTATTTCAACAAATGATTCTTGGGTTACATCAAGCGCTAAATCTTCTTCCTTAACGGTTTTTAAAGCAAAATAATACAAATCATTATAAAATGCATTGAACAATTCATTCATTGCATCGTTATCACCTTGTTGCGCTTTAGTAACCAAACCAACAAGCTTGTCCTTTTCTAATGCCACTTTTACATTCCACTTCCCTTAATTCATTAAAAATTAACGAAACATATTGTTATGCATATTAACATGTGTTTCGTGAACGCGCCGTGAAGTATCCATAAAATCGTTATGCATACGCATAAAATCATCATCACTTGACGACCTTCCCTTAGTGATTTTATTAGCAACAATAATAAAAATCACAATACCTATAACCGCCAAAACAAATAATATCAATGGTATTACAAGTAAAAATGCCGAGCCAAGCAGGAAAGCTACTAATTCCATAAAATTCTCTCCAGAAATAATATATAATAAGTTTAGCACATACAACAATTAAAGTAAAGCAAAAATGCCTTTTAAGACAATTTTACTTTACTTTTACAACGTTATTTTACTATGTACTTGTAAATTTCAAACATTGAACCAATACCGGATGTAATAACAACATAAGCTGTTCCCCTGTCCTGTGCAGTGACTGTTCCGTTCTCTGCAATAGTTACAACAGATGAATCACTTGTAAAGCATTTGCCGCCGCTTTGTGCCCAAACCGATGCTGTTGGTGAATGTGCCTGACCGACCTTAAGCTCTTTTGTATTTAAAGGTGTTGAATTAAACATACCGATTTCTTTTGCAAAATCCACACCGTCAATTTCGGGAAGCTTTGAAAGGTCTGCTTCGGGTGATTTGGAATAAACGTCATAACGATAAACCTCATACATTGAATTACCCATTGCTCCAATAATTACGTAAGCGGTGCCTTCACCCACTGCAGTAACCTTACCAAGTTCGGTAATGGCAACAACACCTTCATCACTTGTATAAACCGAACCCATACCATTTTTAAGCCAAACAGTCGCATTAGGCGCGTGTGTTTCATCGATGTAAAGTTCAAATGTGTTAAGACCGCTTTCAACAAAGCTATCAATTATTGCTTCATAATCAAGTTCTTTTTCTTCGCCAACACCTGAAATGCTTAAAGTGCTTTCAAACTTATCAAGCACCTTGTCAACCACACCGCAACCTGTAAATGTGAACATCAACATAACTACCAATAAACCTGCTAATAATTTTTTCATTTTAATTTTCTCCTTTAAAAATGTGTTTTTTGCGTTTGGGTTTTGACCCTTACGTTAACAAAGGGGAATTAAAAATCAATTCGGTTTTATTTTTTTGAAAAATTTTAAAAAATATTTTTTAACTCAAAAAGCAGATGAGTTTTTGGCCCATCTGCTTTTAATTTTATCTACAAGTTTGTTTATCAAAATTGGGGTTAAATGCGTAGAAGTTTTTACTGTTAAGTCGGTCGGTGGTTAAGCGTAGCGCTTCGCCAGAACAACAATGGTGAAATGCTTTTGCGACGTCAATTTTTTATATCTTCCACTTGATTTCAATGCTCTCTTTTGAGGCGGTTATGCGCTCTATCAGGCAGTCAACCACCGTGATTTTGTCGCTAACCGTAAGCTCATCCCAATGCTCAAAATATCCACTGATTTCTCCAACATCGTTTGTATGGTTACTCTCTAATGAAACAATCTCGGCACCAAGTTCTTTCTTTTCGGCATCAAGTTCAGAAATGCGGTTGTTTATGTACTGCATCACCGTATCATTTGCCGAAGTGATTTTTTCGAGCAAAGAGGATATTTCTTTGTCAATCTCTTCTATACGTGTTTTAAGTTTTACAACTTGCAGGTTACAGCCGTCCTGCTTTTTCTTTGACAGTGTCTGAAATTCCGCTAATTTCTTCTGCATTTCTTTGAATACAATGTCGTCCACAACATCAGCATCCAATGAGCCAAAGTTACATCCACCGGAGTGATATTTGTTTGTGCAGAGATAATAACGGTTGTCGGACTTAGTTTTGCACTTATAAATCTTAGCAGTTAAAGCATATCCGCATTTGGCACATTTGATTTTACCCGCAAGCCAGGTTGCTTTTGCCTTGATAGGCCGTGCAACACTTTGATTGTTTAAGCACTTGGAACGGCACTTAATCCACGTTGCCGAATCAACAAGTCCCTCGTGGAGAGCCAAAACCAATGTGTGACCTACTAAGGATATGGTTTTTCGCTTAAGATTATCGCCCGAATAAAGATACGCTCCGTTTATACCGATAAAGTCTTGCGGTGGGTTAACAATGTTTGTGCCTTGCGCTTTAAAAAACTCATAAAGCTGATA